>JAZGCP010000156.1:0-3248 GCA_036477035.1 Acidimicrobiia bacterium
TATGTCGCTCTCCTGCTCTATCTGTGGGTGGTTTGGGGAGGGTTGACGGGTTCTGCACCCTGTCAGCTTCTAGGTTTTTTGCCTTCTAAAGGCTTGAAACCACGGGGAGCAGAACAAGGCGTATAGCAGCAGGGTTTTGGAACGTGGGTGCGGGTTGAGAGCCACCGTCATCGAAGGCGTTCACGTCGACGACAAAGCCAGCGCGATCGTGGTGTCAGTACGACCTAACACCAGGGCACGCAGCCGTTCGGGTTCCACGGCCCCCAACCCCTCATCGCCCTCGCACTACTCGCCCTCGGCAGCCACCCACCACAACTCCCAGGCCGAAACTGACCCACGGATACAGCAGGAGAGCGCGATATGTGCGGGTCTGATCGGCCAGATCGTTAATCGCTTGACGATGACGTTACTTGGTGGTGGCCTCTCGAACCGGGTGAGGATCTAGCGAGTTGGGCTGGGCCGGACCACCGAATAGAGCTGCCACTCGCCTTCGATGCCCTTGAGTTGATGGGTTCCCCGGTCGGAGAAAGCTATGTCCGATCCGACGACGAGGTCCCGTACAGTCCGCGACACCAGTATCTCGGCTGGGTCCGCTTCCGCCATGACCCGGGCGGCCAGGTGGACAGCGATCCCACTCACGTCGTCGCCCCGGACCTCGATCTCACCGGCGTGGATTCCGGTGCGCAGGTCGATCTGCACCTTGCCAAGCTCATCCTGGAGATCTATCGCGGCACGGATGGCGCGGCCAGGGCCATCGAAAGTTGCCAAGATGCCGTCGCCGGTGCTCTTCACCAGCCGGCCCTCATGAACCTCGATCAATCGGCGCGATGCCTCGTCGTGGAAGTCGAGGAGGGTTCGCCATGACCGATCGCCCAGTTCTTCAGCTCGTCGGGTTGAATCGACGATGTCGGTGAACAACACTGTGGACAGCCGCCGGTCAGCGACAGGAGCGGGACCCGTGCCGGTCAGGAACTCCTCGACCGCAGATACCAACAGGTCAGGATATTCCCAAAAGGGAGCGGCGTCAGTCCCGGGCAGTTCGATGAATTTGGCCCCATCGATGTGATCGGCGATGTATTGGCCGTGCTCGATGGGAATCACCGGGCTGGCGGCGACGTGCAGTACGAGCGTGGGGACTCTGATGGCTGGAAGGATGGCCCGAGCGTCAGTCGCCAGTAAGGCCCGGACATAGGCTTCAGCCGCACTCGGGCTATAAACGGACCGCTGCACCTTGGCCAACCGTTCCAGGAAGGCAGAGTCGTCAACCTTGCTCGGTGCCCACTGAGCGGCGTTCTCACTCGTTCCCCAACTCTCGCCGTACTGTCGAATGTACTCCTCGGCCTCGGCAGGAGGCACACCGAACGGGTAGTCGTCGTCAGCGAGAAACCTGGCCATGGTGGTAACGAGGATTAGCGCGCTGACACGACCGGGCTGGCTAGCAGCGAACAGCATGCTCACGGGACCGCCATCAACGCTGCCAAGGACCGCAGCGCGTTCAGAGCCAACCTCGTCCATCACACTCTCCAACTCGTCAACGAACGACTCCCACGGCGGTAGCGCATCAAGCGGGATCGGATCCGAGGCACCCGAACCGCGCCGATCGAACTGAATCACCCGGGTGAACCTGGCCACGTTCTGATAGAACAGACGAGTCGCAGGATCGTCCCACTCCACATCAATAGAACCCCACGAGCCCGTGTTCACAACGAGATCGATCGGGCCATCACCGAGGACCTGGTAGTAGATCCGTTCCCCTTTAAGACGGGCATAGCCCGTAAACGGCTCCATGGTTACTCAGCCTATCGACGCCGGCTCAGGCACTGGCCGGACGACCGGTCCTTCGATCTCCAGTTCGCCAGCGCATAGGTGGCGATGTGTGCTGCCCGAACTGCCCACCGGCGGTTAGTGCATCGACACTCGATTATGTGCCGATCGGTTGCACTTGGGTTGAAGACCGATGTCACCCCGCATTTCGCCTGCTCTGACCGGGCGCTTTCGATCAGATGTGTGCTCTTGTCGCAAGGGTGGCTACATTCGTCCTCAGGTCGCGCTTGGAACGGGTCACCCGAGGCGGTGCGACGTCAGTTGAGCTAGCAGACAGCTCCTCAGGGTCATGTCCGCCGTCCCGGTCAAAGAAGGATCGCGACCCGCACATATCACACACCACGCAAGCGAGATCCCTAGCTCCGGACCCGCACAGAACCGCCATTATCGAGCGCCTACGCCCACCAATCTCGAGCGGCTCTGACCGCTCAATATGTGCCGTTATGTGCGGGTGGTGATGAGTGTCGGAAGTTCTTGTCATACGCCAGGCCGGTTCGACGGCTTTGGGTGGTGTGATGGACCCGGAGGAGATGAAGCCACCACATGCTCACCCGGTCAGGCGAACTCGAATCACAGTAGTATCTGCGCCCGAAGACCTGCACCAGGCGAAGGACGCCTGAGAGAGGACAGCGTGACCGCCAACCCTCCACCGACACGCGGATCGACCGTGACCCTTGCCGTACTCGTGGGCCAAAACGTCAGACTTGCTCGGGAACGCCGCGGCTGGGATCGGGAACGACTGGCTGAAGAAGCGAATTTTGTGGACATCGAGTGGGACGCCGCGGCCATTGCCAGCATCGAACAGGGGACCCGTGACATCACCGTCTCAGACCTGGTGGCACTCGCCGTCATGCTCGGCATCGCTCCTCACCTCCTGATGTACCCGAAGCCTGACGTTGTCATCGCTCTGGGAGCCGCGCCGCCAGATTCGCCCGGCGACTCGGCCGCACCGGAGGAGGCTCTCCTTTTTGCCGAAACACACCTCACCGCTGCCGAACTCGCTGACTGGATCTGGGATCCGGACGGACATCCCAACACGCATATAGAGGTGTCTGAGAGGGACCTTTGGGTGGCAGCCGACCCCGGTCGAGAGGGCTAATCAGTCGGTGTCGCCGAACTGGGTGAATCTCGGCGACACCAGTCACCACCGGCAACATCAGCCGAGCTCAGACCGAAGTGAAATCCAGGTCAGGTTCAGGTCAGCACCGGTGAGCCACACAGCCCGGGTGGGTCAAACCACAGCCGCACATGACCGGCATCCCCGAGCGCCTCAATCCGGCATTCTCGAACGGCTCTGACCGCTCGATATGTGCTGCGAGCTCAAGGGGTCATTGCAACACTTCGGCGAGTTTCTCTGATGGTGTCATCCAGTCGAGTGTTTGTCGAGGCCGGCCGTTGAGTGAGTGGGCTGCAGCGTCGAGGTC
>JAZGCP010000157.1:0-8594 GCA_036477035.1 Acidimicrobiia bacterium
GCTCCGTTTGCGACCTTGTCTCCGGGTTGGACTCGCAAGTCGACGATCTCTCCGTCTTCGGGCGACTTGATCTCGTTCTCCATCTTCATCGCCTCGAGGATGAACAGCGGTTCGCCCGCTTTCACCCGATCTCCCGCCTTGTGGTGAACCTTTACGATCGTGCCCTGCATCGGCGCGGCGACGACGCCCTCCCCAGAGGCGGTCTGGGCCGATTGGGTGAGTTTGGGGGGCCGCCGGCGTGGTGCGGCTCGGCTGGGACCCCCGGTGGCGGGCTGGGCTTCGGGAGCCCAGAGTCTTACTACGAACCTGCGCCCTCCCACCTCGACGGTCATCCGACGCTCCTCGAGTTCCTCGTCGGCGGGCACTCGGGCTGCCTGCGGATGGGTGATCGAGGACAGATCCATGTCGTCTTCGACCGAACGGGTGTGGTGGGTCCCGGCCATGAACGCGGCATCGTCGATGGCCAGTGCGTGGAAGGGGAGCGTCGTGGCGATTCCCGTGATCTCGTACTCGGCGATGGCCCGACGGGCTCGGGCGAGGGCCTCATCTCGGTCACGGCCCCAGACAATCAGCTTGGAGATGAGGTTGTCGTAGTACTGGCTTACTGCAGAACCGGCTCCATAGCCGGAGTCGACTCTCACTCCGAAGCCGCCGGGTTCGTTGTAGTCGATGATCTGACCGGGGCTGGGCAAGAATCCGGTCGACGGATCCTCCGCGTTCACCCTGAATTCGATTGCATGCCCGCGTGGATCGACTTCGGAAAAGGAAAGTGGCTCGCCCATCGCGACCCGGAGCTGCTCACGCACCAGGTCGACGCCGGTGACCATTTCGGTGACGGTGTGCTCCACTTGGAGCCGGGTGTTCATCTCCAAGAAGAAGAGTTCGCCTTCCTTGTCTAGGAGAAACTCGACCGTTCCGGCATTCACGTAATCGGCCGCCTTGGCGATCGCCAGCGCAGCCTTGCCGAGCGCCTTGCGTTGTTTGTCGCTCATCACCGGCGATGGGGTTTCTTCGATGAGTTTCTGGTGACGACGTTGCATCGAGCAGTCCCGCTCGCCGAGAAAGACGCCTTTGCCGTGAGTGTCGACGATTATCTGGGCTTCGATGTGGTGGGGATGTTCCAGGTACTTCTCGACGTACACCTCAGGATTTGCGAAGTAGGCGTCCGCCTCCCGGCGGGCCGCCTCGAAAGCCTCGTCCAGTTCGGAATCGGACCGCACGACGCGAAGTCCCTTGCCTCCACCGCCGTGCGCCGCCTTGATGGCGATCGGGTAGCCGAATTCACCCGCCACCTGGCGCACCGCAGCGACATCGGCCAAAGCCTCGAGAGTCCCGGGCACGCCTCGGACGCCGGCCGCCTCGGCGACGGCGCGAGAAGCGATCTTGTCGCCCATGGAGGTGATCGCTTCCGGTCCGGGGCCTACCCAGATGAAGCCGGCTTCTGTCACCCTCCGGGCGAATTCGGCGTTCTCGGCCAGGAATCCATACCCGGGATGGATTGCATCCGCTTCGGCTTCGGCCGCCACATGAAGGATCGCATCCATGTTGAGGTAGGACTCGGCGGCAGGCGCGGCTCCAATGTTCCATGCCTCATTTGCCCGGTTCACGTGGAGCGCGTCGCGATCGAGTTCGGAATAGACCGCAATGGCCCGCATCCCCATCTCTCGCACGCCCCTGATGACCCGCACGGCGATTTCGCCACGATTGGCGACGAGGACTGAGCGCATCGTGGGCATGCTATCAGTCCGCTGAATGGCGCCGTTGCTCATATCGGCGGTCAGGCGCGCCAATCGCAAGGACCTCGACTCCGCCACTCCTGGTGGTGGCATGGCGGAATCGAGGACACAGCGAGTGGTGATGTACGACGCAGCGTCGCCCCTGGGGCGACACCTTCATGCGGAGGCGGCTCGGGTCCGAGTAGGACCCGAACGCCGGAGCGAAGACCCTGGTCGTCGAGATGAGTGACATGTGCTGTTCAGCGGGCTCCTAGAGCGGGATGTTTCCGTGCTTCTTGGGTGGCAGCGTGGTCCGTTTGGTACGAAGCATTTCGAGCGACTGGATGAGCCGCTGGCGCGTCTCGCGAGGTTCGATCACCTCATCGATCAGTCCGCGTTCGGCAGCCACATAGGGGTTGGAGAACTGTTGTTCGTAGTCGGATATCAGGTCGGAACGAAGTTGGTCAGCGTCGTCGGCATCGGATATCGCCCGGCGGTGAATGATGTTCACCGCTCCCTGGGATCCCATGACGGCTATCTCGGCCGTGGGCCATGCGAATGCGATGTCGGCGCCGACCCCGCGCGAATTCATGACGACGTACGCCCCGCCGTACGCCTTGCGGGTGATGACCGTGATCCGGGGCACCGTCGCCTCGCAGTATGCGTACAGGAGTTTCGCTCCGTGGCGGATGATGCCGCCGTGCTCCTGATCCACACCGGGAAGGAAGCCCGGCACGTCCACGAAGGTGATGATCGGTATGTTGAACGCGTCGCAGAATCGCACGAATCGAGCTGCTTTTACCGATGCGTCGATGTCGAGCGTTCCGGCGAGGGACGAGGGATTGTTGCCTACGATGGCGACGCTGTAACCGTCGAGTCTGGCGAACCCGGTGACGATGTTCTCCGCGAAGTGCTGATGGACCTCGTAGAACTCGCCATCATCGACGACCATTTCGATGAGTTGGACCATGTCGTACGGCTGGTTGGGGGAGTCGGGGATGATCGTCGTCAGCCCTTCCTCCATGCGATCGGCCCGGTCGGTCGGAGTAAAGAACGGTGGTGCCTCCATGTTGTTCTGCGGCAGGAAGGCGAGGAGATACCTGATCTCTTCGAGGGCATGCCGGCCGTCACTGCTGACGAAATGGGTGACTCCCGAAACCCGACTGTGAGAGTTGGCACCGCCCAGGGTGTCGAATGTGACTTCTTCCCCGGTGACCGCCTTGATCACGTCGGGTCCGGTTATGAACAGATGAGATGTCCCTTCCACCTGATAGATGAAGTCGGTCATGGCCGGTGAGTAGACGGCGCCTCCGGCGCACGGGCCCATGATCAGTGAGATCTGAGGGATCACTCCAGATGCTCTTACGTTGCGTTGAAATATCTTGCCGTAGCCGTCCAGCGCAAAGACGCCTTCCTGGATTCGGGCACCGCCGGAGTCCTTGAGCCCGATCAGCGGGGCACCGGTGTCCATGGCCAGATCCATGACCTTGCAGATCTTTTCCGATACGGCCTCCCCGAGTGACCCACCGAACACCGTGAAATCCTCGGCATACACGAACACCGTTCTGCTGTCGATGGTTCCCCAGCCGGTGATCACAGCGTCACCCGGAGGTCGACGATCTTCGATTCCGAACCCGCGTGCATCGTGTTTGACGAACATGTCGAGTTCGATGAAGGAACCCTTGTCTACCAGCGCGTCAATACGTTCGCGGGCAGTCAGCTTTCCGGCTTCGTGCTGTTTGTCGACGGCGCGCTGGCTTCCGGCGTGCTCGTGCTCTTCGCGCATCTGGCGCAGTTGTTCTATTCGTTTTTCGGTGCTCATGAAGGCGTGAAGGGTAGAGTCCCGGCTCACTTCTCAGACCTCGGAGAGGCTCGGATGGCTACACCCCTGACGATCGAGCGTGTCGGACGCGTCGGATCCACGCAAGACGAGGCTCGCATTCGCTACCGCGGTGACCCCCTCCTGGTGAGTGCAACGGGTCAGGACACCGGCCGGGGGCGGAGCGGTGCCGAGTGGATCGACGCCGACCGATCCCTGGCGGCATCGCTTGCTTTCGAACCGTTGTGGCCACCTCAAGCGATGCCAAAGATCCCGCTGGTAGCCGGGTTGGCATTGACCGATCTTCTTCCGGATGTCGTTCGTCTCAAGTGGCCCAACGACATAGTTTCTGGCGATCTGAAGGTGGGTGGAATTCTCACGGAGGCGATCGACGGCCTGGTTGTGGTGGGTCTGGGGCTGAACATCTATTGGAACTCACCCCCGGAGGGGATCGGAGCGGTTCACGCCTCCGACCCGGGGGAGGAGCATCCTCATCGCGTCGCCGAGCGATGGGCTGAGGTCTTCCTGCAGAGAATCGAGTCGGGTCCGACTGCGTGGGGTCGAGCTGAATACCTGGCTCGCTGTAGAACCATCGGACGATCGATCGAGTGGGACCCAGGGGGATCCGGTGTCGCGATCGGTATCGGCGATGACGGCGAGTTGCTGGTCGACTCCCAGGGCGGCGAAGTCGTGTTGTACGCCGGTGCGGTGCGGGATGTTCGCCCTGTCTGATCGGTCGTTACGCTGGAGCGGAGTCGGATCGGAGGTCGTGTGGCTGTTCTAAAAGGCGAGGGTCGGCTTCCGATGATATTTGGCACGGCGACCCTCCCGGTACCGCCCAATCGAACCGCATACATCGCCCGGCCAGATGTCGAGGGAGAACACCCGACCGTCGTGATTGCGCACGATCAGAGTGGAGTATCGCCCGGGCTCAAGGTGATCGCGCGCCATTTCGCACGACACGGTTACTCGACGATCGTGCCCGATCTCACCCGGGGATCGCCGTCGGACGACGATGGGTTCGAGTGGACCGTGTCCGATCTGGCGGATGGTGTGGAAAGCGCCCGAATCCCCGGGACGGAATGGGCTTCAGAGTCCAGGATCGCGCTGGTCGGAATCGGTGTCGGAGGTGTTCCGGCATCGATCGTGGCCGTGGAATCCGAGGTGGGTTGTTTGGTGCTGGTGGGAGCCGCACTCGAGGCAGACCTGCTCGCGGCATTTGGCGGAGCGCTTCTCGTGCTCCAAGGCGCAGATGACGAACTGGCGCCCTCCGATGAGATTCGAGACCTCCAGCAATCGTTAGACCGCGGTGAATGGATCGTGTACCCGGCGGTCGGATCGGGCTTCCTCGACGAGAGTTCTGAGAGTTTCGATGCCGCGGTGTCTGCCGACGCAGTGAGCCGGATCACCGGGTTTTTCGACCAGTATTTCGGTGAGGCGACAACGAGCTGACTGGCGCAATCAGCCGCTTGCAGTATCGTCGCACCGCCTTCCGGTATTCATGACTTCACGACGTCGCGGTGCATCACCGCCCTCACCTCCACCCCCATCGAGCCGGGTCCCGGCCGATCGCCCGAGGACGAGAGCACGTCGCGTGCTGATCGGGTTCTTGATCGCAGCCAACATCGGAGTCTTCGGCGCACTCGGCCTTGTCTGGTTGGTGGCGCGCCAGGTGACATCTTCGGTGTCGACTATTCAGGCCGCATCACTCGACCTGGCAGAAGAACCAAGGCTTTCTGAACCGCGCACCTTTCTGTTGATCGGTAGTGATAGTCGAGCAAACGTCGGCGAGTTGTCTACGGACTTTGGGGACTTCGAGGGCGAGCGCGCCGATGTCGCCATCTTGCTACAGGTCCTTCCGGGTGAGGGCCGTCTCCAGATACTCAGCCTGCCGCGCGACCTCAAGGTTCTGTGGGACGGATCGGCCCAGAAACTCAACGCGACCTTTGCTGTCGGCGGTGCAGCCGGGATCATCCAGGCGGTGCGAAGCGAGACCGGTATTCCGATTCACCACTACCTCCAGGTCGATTTTGCCGGATTCGCCGGCATCGTCGATGCGGTCGGTGGGATCCGAATGACGTTTCCCTTTCCGGCGCGGGATCTCAAGTCTGGTTTCGAAGTGTCGGCCGGGACCCGGCTCCTAGATGGTGAAACTGCGTTGGCTCTCGCACGATCTCGAAGTTATCAGGAGCTGAGGAGTGGTGGCTGGGTTTCGATCGATGCCGACGACATCGGGCGGACCGCCCGGCAACAGGACTTGTTGCTGGCGATGGTGACCCAGATCGACAGGCCGAGCACCATCGCCGGGTACGGCGAACTCTTGGATGCGCTCGGACGGTTCGTGATCATCGACAACACCCTCGACCCCGACGACATCATCCAGCTCGCTTGGGAACTGAGATCGATCGACTCAGACGACTTCGATTCCGTCACCCTCCCGGTAGACATCACTACCGAGGGTGGGGTCTCCTATGTGGTCGAGCGCCAACCCGATGCCAACGAAGTCATCAACGCCTTCCTCGCAGGTGAGCCCCTCGTGGTGCCGGCATCTTCGATACGGGTCGAAGTGGAGAACGGGAACGGCCGTGCCGGTGCCGCGGCAGAAATGGTTGAGACACTGGGCGGTTTGGGCTACGACGTCGTATCCACGCTCAACTCGGCCCGTAGTGACTACCAGATCACACTGGTAATCGCCCGACCCAGCTCGCTCGCGGCCGCGACGGAACTGGTGGCCCGGCTCGGGTACGGTCAGCCGGCCGTTGGCCGAACACCGGCGGGCGCCGACCTCGTGGTTATCGTCGGGGCCGATGCTCCGCTTCCCTGATTGGCGCCCTCGATGACCATCCACCAAGCCGTTCTGCTCGTCGGTGGCCGCGGCACTCGGATGTGGCCGTTGACGGCAACGGTGCCCAAAGGGCTGATACCGGTCGCCGGGGTGCCGTTCTTGGATCTTCAGATCCGACAACTCGTGGCTGCCGGCATCGATGAGGTCTTTCTGGCGGTGGGCCGCGCTCAACTGGAAGCATGGCAGCAATTTGCCGCGGATCGCGACGGTGTCCGGCTGGTGGTCGAGGATGAGCCGCTGGATACGGCCGGACCCGTGCTGGCCGCACTGAACGATCTCGCAGAGCGCTTCCTGGTACTCAACGGGGACGTGGTCATCGAGGCCGACCTAAAGAGTTACCTCGGTGCGGCGGACGACGATGTCAAGGCGACTCTCGGACTCATCGAAGTCGAAGACACCAGTGCCTACGGCGTCGTTGTGCTGGACACAGACGGGATGGTGGATCGTTTCATCGAGAAACCGCCGGCCGACCAAGCCCCGGCGCAAACGGTCAATGCCGGCATCTACGTCATGACTCGGACCGCCCTCGCCGATTACGGCGAAGGTTCGCTGTCGTTCGAACAGGTCGTATTCCCCAGCCTGGCGGCGGAGGGCTCCCTGCAGGGTGTGGTGATCGAAGGGCGGTGGCTCGACATCGGGACGCCGGAACTCTTTCTCGATTGCACCGGAGCAGTACTCGGCGGGGCGACGGAACTCCACCGGCCGGCGTCGAGCCATCTGATCGAAGGAACTTGCCGGGGGAACACCGCCGGCGAATGGTCGTGGATTGCTCCTGGTGCCACGGTGGAGTCCGGCGCCGTTGTCGAGGAATCGGTGATCCTGCCGGGGGCCACGGTCGGGGCGAACTCGGTCATCCGGCGGGGAATTGTTGGTTGGGATGCCGCGATCGGGAATGACTCAGTCGTCACCGGAGCAACAATGATCGGAGCCGGGGCCTCGATCGGGTCGAATGTGGAGCTGGATCGTGGAATCCGGATCGCTCCGGGATCGCATCTCGATTCGGGTGCTGTGACATTCTCGCCACCGAGTTGAGCGATACCGTCTCTGGAGATTCTTAGGAGAACCATGACACGCAAGGCCATTGTCACCGGTGGCGCCGGATTCGTCGGGAGTCATCTGGTCGATCTGCTGGTCGATCGTGATTGGGATGTACTGGTGCTCGACGACCTCTCATCGGGGAAGATGGAACATCTCGCCGAGGCCAGACAACGGGCCAAGATCGGGATCCACATCACCGACATCCGAGCACCCGAACTGGGAGATGTGGTGAGCCGGTTCGAGCCCGAGGTGGTCTTCCACCTGGCGGCCCAATCGAAGGTGCGGCCTTCCGTCGATGATCCGGTTCATGATGCTGAGATCAATGTGGTCGGCACCATCGGACTGCTTGCTGCGGCTGCCGCCGCGGGTACCCGCAAAGTGGTATTCGCCTCTTCGGGAGGAGCCATCTACGGCGGTGCCGCCAAGCTGCCGGTGAAGGAGACCGCGGCCAAGCATCCAGAGTCACCGTACGGCATCTCCAAGAAGATCGTCGAGGACTACTTCCAGTGGTATCACAAGATGTATGGGCTCGACTACACGCTCATAGCCCCGGCCAATATCTACGGGCCCAGACAGGACCCGGGACTGGAGGGAGGTGTCGTGGCGATCTTCTCGCAGGCCATGCTCAAGGGAAGGCGGCCGGCCATCTTCGGCGACGGAACGCAGACGCGGGACTATGTGTATGTCGGCGACATCTGCGACGCCTTCTTGCGAGCTGCTGATGACGGGGACGGCATGTTGCTCAACGTCGGCAGCGGCGTCGAGACTTCGGTGGTGGCGCTGTACAAGGCTCTGGCGACTGCCACCGGTTTTGGTGATGATCCCATTTTCGAAGACCCCAAACCCGGCGATATCGCCCGCTCGGTAATCGATGGCTCGAAGGCCAAATCCGCGTTGGGGTGGGAGCCGTGGACGAACCTCGAGGACGGTCTGGCGCAAACCGTGGATTGGTATCGATCTCAGTAGCCAGTACGACTTCTTACTGGATACTGGATACTGCTCTTCTACTCCAACTCCTCCAGAGTCCGGGGGAAGTCCTCCTTGAGTAACCGGCTGAGGGAACGATCGGCCAGGATTTTGCCGCCGGTTTGGCACCCGGGGCAGTAGTTGGTCTCGCGGGAGGCGTAGACGATTCGCTGTACCGGCGAGCCGCACACCGGGCACTCGGCGCCGAACT
>JAZGCP010000158.1:0-8941 GCA_036477035.1 Acidimicrobiia bacterium
GACTCCGACAACACCTTCGTAATCGCCGCCGTCAACGTCGTCTTCCCATGATCAATATGACCCATCGTCCCCACATTCACATGAGGCTTCGACCGCTCAAACTTCTCCTTCGCCATATCGATCTCCTCTTTGAGTTACTCGCCCCGGACCTTGGCGACGATCTCCTCAGAGATCGCGACCGGGACCGGTTGATATGAATCGAACTGCATCGTGAAATTGGCACGCCCCTGAGTCCGCGAACGGAGGTCGGTTGCGTATCCGAACATCTCTGCCAGAGGTACCTGCGCCAGGATCACCCTGGAACCGGATCGCTCGGTCATCTCGCCGATCTGACCCCGGCGAGCGTTCAGATCGCCGATTACATCACCCATGTAGTCCTCGGGCGTCACGACTTCGACGGCCATCACCGGTTCGAGCAGTTTGATACCGGCCCTGCGGCAAGCATCCTGAGCAGCCATTGAAGCAGCAATCTTGAAAGCCATCTCCGACGAGTCCACTGCATGGGACGAACCGTCGGTGAGGATGGCACGAACGTCCACCAGCGGATATCCCGCCAGCACTCCGGCGTCGAGAGCCTGCTCGATGCCGGCGTCCACCGAAGCAACGTATTCGCGCGGCACCGCCCCACCCTTGGTCTTGTCGATGAACTCGTAACCACCGCCGGGACCGGTCGGCTCGAGAGTGATGACCACATGGGCGTACTGGCCCTTGCCGCCGGTCTGCTTGACATGCTTGTAGGTGACCTTGGCGATTTCCTTCTTGATGGTTTCGCGATAGGCGACCTGGGGCCGGCCGATGTTGGCATCCACCTTGAACTCGCGGCGCAGGCGATCGACCAGCACGTCGAGATGGAGCTCGCCCATTCCGGCAATGATCGTCTGGCCGGTTTCTTCGTCACCTCGCACCAGGAAGGTCGGATCCTCCTCGGATAGACGGTGGAGGCCATCACCAAGCTTGTCCTGATCGGCCTTGGTCTTGGGCTCGATGGCAACCGAGATCACCGGTGCCGGGAAGGTCATCGACTCGAGCTGGATCGGCTGGTCGAGTGCGCTGAGGGTGTCACCGGTCTTGGTGTGTTTCAGACCGACGGCGGCCACGATGTCGCCGGTAAAGATGTCATCCACGTCCTCGCGGTGGTTGGCGTGCATCCGCAGCAGCCGACCAAAACGCTCCTTCTTACCGCTCGTCGTATTGATAACCGAGCCGCCCTTCGAACCGTGGCCCGAGTAGACCCGGAAGTAGGTGAGCTTGCCGACATGCGGATCGCTCATGATCTTGAAGGCGATGGCGCTGAACGGCTCACCATCGTCGGGCTTGCGCTCCAGCTCTGTGTCCTCTTGTCCCGGCTTGAATCCTTTGATTGGGGGAAGATCGACCGGGCTCGGCAGGTACCAGACCACGGCATCTAGAAGCGGCTGCACACCCTTGTTCTTGAACGCAGAGCCACACAGCACAGGCACGAAGTGGCCGGCGATGGTGGCCTGGCGCAACGCGGAACGAATCTCGTCATCCGTAATCGGGAGGTCTTCAAGGAACTTCTCGAGCAGTTTCTCATCGACGTCGGCAACGGCTTCGAGCATATGGCCCCGCCATTCGTGTGCCAGTTCCTTGTATTCGTCAGGAACCTCCACGGTATCCCAGCGCTCGCCATCCTCACCGGGCCAGATGTGAGCCTTCATTTCGACGAGGTCGATCACGCCGACGAACTCGGATTCGGCACCCACCGGAATCTGAAGCGGGACCGGCTTGGCTTCGAGACGATCGGCGATCGACTCGACCGCGGCAAAGAAGTCGGCCCCTATCCGATCCATCTTGTTGATGAAACAGAGCCGGGGCACGCCGTACCGGTCGGCCTGACGCCATACCGTTTCCGATTGCGGCTCCACACCGGCCACGGCGTCGAATACGGCGACGGCGCCATCGAGGATGCGCAACGAGCGCTCGACTTCGACTGTGAAGTCGACATGGCCCGGCGTGTCGATGATGTTGATCCAGGTGTCGTTCCAGAGGGCAGTGGTGGCGGCCGAGGTGATGGTGATGCCGCGCTCCTGCTCCTGCTCCATCCAGTCCATGACGGCCGCGCCCTCGTGGACCTCGCCCATCTTGTAGGTCTTACCGGTGTAGAAGAGGATCCGCTCGGTTGTCGTCGTCTTGCCCGCGTCGATGTGGGCCATGATCCCGATATTTCGGGTCCGGCTCAGCGGGTATTGGCGAAGATGAGTAAGCGAGTCGTTGTCGGCCATGAGGGGTCACCAGCGGTAGTGCGCGAACGCCTTGTTCGATTCCGCCATCTTGTGGATGTCTTCCTTGCGCTTGAAGGCAGCGCCCTGGCGGGTCGATGCATCAAGGATTTCGTTGGCGAGTCGCTCGGTCATCGTGTTCTCACGCCGCTTGCGGGCGAAGTCGACGAGCCAACGTACCGCCAGCGTGGTGGAGCGGCGGGGCCGTACTTCGACGGGAACCTGATAAGAGGAGCCACCGACCCGGCGGGACCGCACCTCTACCTGAGGACGGAGGTTCTCGATTGCCTTCTTGAGGGTCGTCATCGCATCCGAACCGCCGCGCTGCTCGACCATCTCGAGCGCGTCGTAGACGATCCGCCGCGACGTCTCCTTCTTTCCCTTCCACAGCACCTTGTTGATGATCTGGCTGACGAGGACACTGCGGTATACCGGGTCGGGCGCAATCTTCTTGACTTCTGCTGGGGCTCTACGCATTAGTGCCTCCCTCCACGGCCGTGGTGCGCGCATCGCCGAGTCATCGGCGTTGCTCGCACGGACGCACGACGAAGGCGCATCCCCAGGGATGCGTCGAGGAGGAGGACACCGCGAGCGGCGTCGAGGGCCGGTGAGGCGCCGCCAAAGGTCGTGGTGGGTGGCACTAGTTCCCCTTCTTGGAGCCGTAGCGGGAGCGAGCCTGCCTGCGCTCGGATACACCGGCGGCGTCGAGGGTGCCGCGGATGACCTTGTAGCGGATACCCGGGAGGTCTTTTACTCGGCCGCCTCGAATGAGCACGATCGAATGCTCCTGGAGGTTGTGGCCTTCGCCCGGGATGTAGGCGGTGACTTCAGTGCCCGACGAGAGACGAACGCGACAGACCTTCCGAAGTGCGGAGTTCGGCTTCTTCGGGGTGACGGTATACACCCGGGTACACACGCCGCGACGCTGCGGGGCTCCTCCGAGACCCGGCGTCTTTTCTTTCTTCGATTTCCGAGCCCGGCCCTTACGGACCAGCTGCTCAATGGTCGGCACTCGTGCCCTCTCTATGTAGTTGTCGGCGCAGCGCAGCCCGCAAAGGTGCACCGCACATGCGAAAGTCGGCTCCTCGTCCGGCCGTCCGACTACATCGGAGGCCCGGCGATTCGCCGACCCAATCTGATCCCCTTCTCAGGCGAAAAGCCCGGCTTGGATCGTCAGCCGGGCAAGCCCTTCGCGAGAAGGAGCTAGGGGACCGAAGTCACGGCGTTGGAGTATATAGACGGCATTTTCAGGGGTCAAAGCGCGATCGGGAGAGGAGAGAAGGGGAAACCAAACCGGAAACGTCGCACCTCTCTCGGAACTCCGCTAAGGATTCCCCCGGAAGCGATCGGGTAGCTCGTCTCAGCACGCACTGATGTCTGCAAGTAAAAGATGGGCACACAAGTGAACCCCCGTCGTCGGAGGCTCACCTGCGCGAATCATCAGTGTTACATCGCCATCGCTTCGTAGACGCGGGCGCTGCCGACGATCGGGCAGTCCGCCAGCAGTTTTACCGCGTCGTCCATGTTGTCGGCGCTGACGATCGAGTATCCGGTCGCCGGTGTCATCTCAGGTGTCAGGTCCTGCGATCCGGTCGAAGTGACCTCCCGTCCGGGTCCGAGGGGATTTCCGGCATCGACAAGATGATCGGCTATCGACCCGAACCAGTTGCCCCACGCGTCCATCATCTCCTGAGTCGGTTCGGCGGGCGATCCGTGATAGGTGAATACGAACTTCTTCATTCCTGCTCCTCTGTATTGGCCTGTTGCTTGCTCAGATGATCTGCATAATTCTCGAGCGACTCCTTGTCGTCACCCCAGTACGGATGGAATTGTCGGACCCAGTCCTGGAGCCCGCGGAGTGGTTGCCGCCTGATCGCAAGGAGATTGGTCCGACCGATCTTCTTGCGGGCGACCATGTCGGCTTCCTCGAGAGCCTTGATGTGCCGATGGATCGCCGGGAGGGAGAGGCCACGCCGCGACGCCAGTTCGCTGATCGACCAAGGGCGTGAACCTAGGGCGTAAATGATCTCTCGCCGATGCTCATTGGCGAGGGCGTCGAACACCTTGTCGAGGTTCTGCGGGTTGTTCATCGATCACCAGGATAGTTAACGAGTTCGTTAACTATACGTGTGTCTGGTACTCCTGGCAAGTCGCCGAGCACGCAGCCGGATCTGGCCAGCAGCTCTCAGGACATCTACGAGCGACGGCCGAATCGTGGGTGCTGTCACCGCCGACAGGAAACGTCAACCGACTCTTGGTCTGTTATGACCGCGCCATCCAAAAGTGGCGGGTGAGCGATGCCTCGTCGGCGTGGCCGCGTAGGTGCTCTGCGGCGTGGATGATCAAAAACGCCGCCGATAGCTCCTCGCCGGAGCTTCTCAGTCGACGCATTTCGCCCCAATCGGACACATCGGCGTTGTCGAGGGTGGTGGTGCAGTCGGCGTCGACTTCGTCGATCAGTCGCAGCAGTGACTCCATCCCGTCGACGTTGGCCCCGAACTCAGCCTCTCGATCCCTCGGCGCCTGCTGTGGGTGATCGGTGGCGAAGTTCAGCAAGCGGCGGGTGGCGTGCAAGCCATGGGTTATCTGAACCGCAATCGAGTTGGTGTCATCTTCACCGGCAGGACGCCAATTGAGTGCTTCGGCAGGGAGGCCATCGACGACGGTTCGCAGCGTGTCGAAGGCGTCGCCAATGACACGCCGAGTGGCTTCGATGATCGGATCGGTCACAGCGGTACCTCCCAGTGGGGATCGTTGTCCAGGCTACCGGCCGGCCGGCCGGCGTCGGAAACGATCGTCCGGTAGCCCAGCCAGATGAAGACCAGACCGACCAGTTCGGTCACCGGAAGCACCTCGAGGTGACCGGCACGGGTGAAGGAGCCGCCGATCCCCGGCAGCAGCCCGCCCAGCGCGATCAGTGCGTTCCCCACCACCCGTGACCGGGGCCGATCGGCTCGGCGCCAATACCGCCACGCCGACCACCCGGCTCCGCCGACCAGGAAGATCACCGCGTAGCTGTTGACCGGTGGAGACAGCAGGCGCACCCAGCGCCACTCGATCACCGAGCCACTGAGCCGATCGTCGACGACCGCCGAGACATCAAGCGGGGTCGCCAGCAGGAAGGTGGCAGCAATCGCAACGTAGACGACCAACCCCACGGCCAGGCGATCTGCCGTGCGTCGCTTCATCAATAGATAGACGGTTCCTTGGGCGAGGGGAGCCCCGCCGAGGAGGGCACCGGCGATGTACCAGGTTCTGAACAGCGGCTCATGCCAGCCGAAAAGAGTCGTCGCCGCCTCGGCGAGAGTGGCGATGCCGTAGATGGCTATACCCAACGTCCACCACAACATGAAGCGCGCCGGTGGATTGCGGCGCCAGTGCTTCCACAGCACCATCGCGAAAGGCGCCGCCACCATGGTGCTGACGATGGGAAGGTATCTGATCACGGCCAAACCCTATCTCCGAGACCCTTGGCGACCGTAGGAGCGGAGCGCACTGACAGGGAGTCGGAATGAGGGTGGCGAAGGGTCGAAAGGAGGTCCGCAACGGCGACCCCCCTCTCGCTCCCGGTCAGGGCGAAAGCCAAGGCTGAACGTGATTCGGTGTCGTGAACGACTCGGTAGGATTCTCGTCGCGTGCGGCACGCCGAGCCGCCAGGTACCGCCTGACCATCAACCCGAGGGCCTTCATGCCGACACCACATATTTCCGCCGAACCGGACGCATTCGCCGAGACCGTGCTGCTCCCCGGCGACCCGCTTCGGGCAAAGCACATTGCCGAGACGTACCTGGAGGACGTGGTCGAGGTCACTGCGGTTCGCAACATGCTCGGCTATACCGGGTCGTACCGCGGGAAGCGTCTGTCGACGATGGGCACCGGCATGGGCGTCCCGTCGGCCTCGATCTATGCCAAGGAACTGATCACCGAGTACGGCGTCAAGAATCTGATCCGGGTCGGCACCTGCGGCGGGATCGGCAATGACGTCGCGGTGCGCGAAGTGATCATCGCCATGGGGGCCAGTACCGATTCTGGCGTCAACCGATCTCGCTTCGGCGGTCTCGACTTCTCGGCCACCGCCGACTACCACCTGATGCGGGCCGCGATCGATGCCGCCGAGGCGCTCGACCAACCGGTGCGAGTCGGCAATGTGTTCACCAGCGATCTGTTCTATCACCCCGACCCCAGCCGATTTGAGATGCTGGGCAAGATGGGGATCCTGGCGGTCGAGATGGAGGCCGCCGGTCTCTACGGAGTCGCCGCCGAGTACGGAGCGCGAGCCATGGCGATCATGACGGTCAGCGACCAGGTGACAACCGGTGAGGTCACGACGTCGGACGAGCGCCAGACCTCCTTCGCCGCCATGATGGAAATCGCCCTCGAAACCGCCATCAACCTCTAGAGCGTCACACTGATCGCAGCGCCTCGGTGGGAGCCATCCGAGCGGCGCGGCGGGCCGGATAGAGCCCGGCAATCGCACCAATCAACAGAGACCCTCCAAGACCGCCCCAGATGGCGATGGAGGGCACCAGGGTCGCCCAACCGCGCGTCGCTGAATATGCCGCAGTAACACCTGCTCCCAAGGCCACACCGGCAATCCCGCCGATCGTCGCCAGGATCAGGGCTTCGCCCAGAAACTGGACCGCCACATGGCGACGGGTAGCGCCAAGAGCCCGACGCAATCCAATCTCGCCGCGGCGTTCGAGCACCGAAATCACCATGACATTGGCGACGCCGACACCACCCACCACAAGAGCTACCAACCCCAACCCCAGGAAGAGCGCGGTAAATGCACCCTCGGCCGCGGCTCTCGCTTCCAACGCATCGGTCGGTCGAGCCACCTGCACCTGATCCGGGTTTTCAGGATCGGCGGTGGCGGGGAGAACCTCGATGACGCTGTCGATGAACTCGGGCTGAGATCTGATGTACAGCGACTCCGGGATGCCTTCGTAGCCGAAGATCGTGGTGGCAGTGGCCTCCGTCATCAGCACCGAACGGTCGAGATCGCCGGCGAGTTCGAGCGAATCCATCACCCCGATGACACCAAACCACTGGTCCTCTACCCAGAGCATCGCCGAGCCATCGAAGTTGGCGATCCCGAGCCGGTCCGCCGCCACCGACCCCACGACCACCACCGGCACCGAATCGGCGGAGTCGTCCAGGAACCGCCCCTCGGCCATCGAACCCCCGAGCGTGTCGAGCAGCGTCGGACTGGCGACCTTGACCGACAACCCTCCGCTTCGAGTCGAAGGAACCAGGTCGGTACGGAATACATTGGCGTCCACCGCTCCCACCGCCGCTACTGCCTCTACCGGACCAATGCGAGACACCATCGTTTCGGCCGTCTCGGCGAGCGTGCCGCTACCAAACCCGATGCCGCCACCGGCCTCGACGACCAGCAGATTGGTTCCGAGCCGATCAAGCGAGGCGATCAGATCGGACTTGCTCGACTCTGAGAGTCCGAGCACGGCCACCATCGAGGCGATCCCGATCGTTATCCCGAGTGCCGACAGAATGGCTCTCGTAGTCCGGGTCTTCAGCCCGACCAACGACACCCGCATCGCATCGGATGGGCGCAAGACACTGCGATCGGTCATGCGGCTCTCCGATCGTCAATGATCGCTCCGTCGCGCAGTTCCACCATCCGTGGAAATTCGCTGGCGACCTCGAGATCATGTGTGATGACGACGAGGGTCATCCCGCCCTCATTCAGATCGCGCAGCAGCTCGACCACGGCGGCACTCGACTTCGAATCCAGGTTGCCCGTCGGCTCATCGGCCAGGATGATGTCGGGCCGACCCACGATGGCTCGGGCCACGGCAACCCGCTGCCGCTCGCCTCCAGATAGCTTCTCGGCTACGTGACCGGCTCGATCCTGGAGGTTCACCAACTCCAGCGCCCGATCTGCCATCGCGCGACGCGCTTCGAGTTCGATCCCCCGATACAAGACTCCGTCCGCAACGTTGTCACGCGCCGAGTACCCGGGAAGGAGATGGAACTGCTGAAACACGAACCCGATATGGTTGGCGCGTACCGCAGAGAGTTCGGAATCCGTCAGATCCTGAAGCGGCCGACCGGCAATGGAGATCGAACCCGCGGACGGTCGGTCGAGCGTTCCCATCATGTGGAGCAAGGTCGACTTGCCGGAACCCGAAGGTCCCACGATCGCCACCGCTTCGCCCGCCTGGATCACCAGGTCCACACCACGCAAGGCACGCACGGGGGGAGTTCCCGGATACGACTTCTCGAGGTTCTCGGTGGATAGAACGACATCGGTCACGGCACGACGACCAGATCGCCCGCGGCCAGACCATCGGTAGTGACCTCGACCCATCCATCGGTATATAGACCGGGTTCGACGCCAACGAGACCAACCGATCCACCCGGTTGCTCGACCTCGACGGCATACCCACCCTCGGCAAGCGCCAGCAGGGCAGTGACCGGTACCGAAAGCACCTGGGACCGCGAGTCCGTGACCACCAAGACGTCCACCGGGGCTTGATCGAGATCAGCGCCCACGGTCTCATCGATGAGTTCGATCGTCGTCTCGAATACGACGTCACCTGCAGCGTTTCGTACGGCAATCCCCGAAATCTCGGTGACGATGGCTGGAACCTCGGTTCCATCCGGCATCTCGACGATGACCTCGAGACCGACCTCGAGCAGATCCTGATCGTCGGCCGGAAGATCCACCAGCACAACGC
>JAZGCP010000159.1:0-4057 GCA_036477035.1 Acidimicrobiia bacterium
GTACCCATTGCCGGTGACTGGAACGGCGACGGCTTCGACACAGTCGGTCTGTGGGACCCGGTGACGGGGAACCTGTCACTAACCAACTCTCTCGATGCGCCTGCCATCGACGTCAGCTATGCCTACAGCGCTGAGGCCACAGACCGCATCGTGACGGGCGATTGGGACGGCGACGGCTTTGACACCGTGGGAGTGTTCCGGCCGGAAGACCTCACGTTTTACTTGCGAGATGATTACGTTATGGCGGGCGCCAACCATCAGATCGAGTTCGGGGAGGCAGGATGGAATCCAGTGGCTGGAGTGTGGCAGGCGGACTGAGGTCCGTCTCCCTGATCCTCGTCACTCACAACTCGGAAGCACACATCGAGGCTTCGCTGCGAGCCGTCACCAGTGACCCCGACGGACCTGACGAGATTCTCGTGATCGACAACGGTTCGAGCGACGGCACGGTGGCAATCGTTGAAGGCTTCGGAGTCAAATGCGTCCAGTTGGATTCCAACCAGGGCTTCCCCTACGGCTGCAACCTGGGAGCTTCCATGACCAGTGGCGATGTTGTGGCCTTTCTCAACCCGGACACCGAGCCCAGTTCCGGCTGGCTGCCTCCGCTGGTGGCAGCATTGGACAAGCCCGGAGTAGGTGCGGCAATGCCCGTGCTCGATCTCACGTACGCCCCGGGTCACTACTTCACTTCCGGTAGCGCCCTCACCTACCTGGGGTTTGCCTGGTCGACCGACAGCGGCGATCCGATCCCCGACCGCCTCGAGGAGGTTGAGGTGCCGTTTCCTTCCGGGGCAGCCTTCGCCATCAAGCGCCGGGTCTTCGAAGAGTTAAAGGGCTTTCGCGATGAGTATTTCCTTTACCTCGAGGACGTCGACCTTGGATGGCGGCTGCGGCTGATGGGGCTCAAGTCGGTGCAAGTCCCCGCGGCCCGCGTTGCCCACGATTACGAGTTCGAGCGCCACGCCCGCAAGATGTACTACCTGGAACGCAACCGCCTACGGATGGTGCTGGCCAACTACGAGCGCAAGACTCTGCTTCTCCTGGCTCCCGCAATGCTGGCGGCCGAGGTCGGGGTGGTGGCTGCTGCCATCCGCCATCACTGGCTGCGTGACAAGGTGGCAAGCTGGAAGGGCTTCTGGAAGCTACGGGCGCTCACTGCCGCCGAGGCGCAGCAATCGCAGTCGATCCGCCGGGTAACCGATGGTGAGATCCTGGCGACGATGGACGCGGCGTTTGTCGGCATCAACCAGATGTCGCTCCACCCGGTGATGAAATGGCTCAACCGCCTCATCGCCGGTTACCTGCGAGTGGTGCGCCTGCTGGTCCGCTGAACCAGGAGGCATCACAGCCTCGACGAGAGGCGGCGCCGATCGCCGGTTGGGCTCCGTGGTCGGCCGCGATAATTGGACTGACGTCGTTCATGGGGCGCGGGTAGCTTTGACGCGCACAACGCCCGTGCTCCCGACCGGGGCAAGGAGAAGAGATGAGGGCGCGCTACTCCGACACCAATGGATACATCGACCGCGATGGCGTCAAGATCTACTACGAGGTCTACGGTGATGGGTCGCCAACGATCTTGCTCATGCCGACCTGGTCGTTGTTTCACTCGCGACACTGGAAGATGCAGATCCCCTACCTGGCCAGACACTTCCGGGTGGTGACGTTGGACGGCAGAGGAAATGGCAAACCCGATCGCCCGCTCAATCCCGAAGATCACTCCTACGACCAGTACCTCGGCGATGCGCTCGCGGTCATGGATGCGACTGGAAGCGAAAAAGCCGTTATCGCCGGATTGTCATTCGGCGGGTACCTCACCGGGCTGTTCGCCGGTCTCTACCCGGACCGCACGCTGGGGGCGGTGTGTATCACCCCGGCTACCGGCCTGGGACCGGCGCTCCCCGAGCGGGTCGCTCATTCCTATACGGACGAGCTCGACACGACCGAAGGCTGGGCCAAGGACAACGTGCATTTCATCCGTGCCCACCATCGCGAGTTCGTTGAGTGGTTCGTTGCGAACATCTTCACCGAACCGCACTCGACAAAGAGCTTCGACGACGGCGTTGGTTGGGCCATGGAAACGGATGCCGAAACGCTCATCGTCACCGATCTCGCCGAGATGGTCACCGGCGAAGATCTCGAGGCTATTTACCGCTCGGTCTCATGCCCGATGTTGATCATCACGGGCAGCGACGACCATGTCATCGCGCCGGCTTCGGGAGCGAGGCTGGCAGAGCTCACCGGAGCGCACCAGGTCATACTCGACGGCTCGGGACATGCTCCACAGGCCCGGGACCCGGCGAAGGTAAATCTGCTCATAAAGCAGTTCGTCGACCGTATCGGGGCTGTTCCGCCGCCGTCGGCGGTGTGGGTTCGCGGGCTACAGCGTCGGAAGAGGGCGCTGTACCTCTCTTCTCCGATCGGCCTCGGCCATGCCCGCCGCGACGTTGGGGTGGCCCAAGCGTTGAAGGAGAACGCCCCCGACCTCGAAATCGACTGGTTGGCGCAGGACCCCGTAACGCGGGTCCTCGCTGAAGAAGGGGAAATCCTCCATCCCGCCAGCGAGTTTCTGGCCAGCGAATCCGCGCACATCACCAGTGAGTCGGGCGAGCACGATCTGCACTGCTTCGAAGCGCTGCGTCGAATGGACGAGATCCTTCTCGCCAACTTCATGGTCTTCCAGGAAGTCATGCAGGAAGGCAACTATGACCTCGTCATTGCCGATGAGTCTTGGGACATCGACCACCACTGGCACGAGAACCCCGAGCTGAAGCGTGGTCAACTGGTCTGGATGACCGACTTCGTGGGCTATCTCCCGATGGAGTCGGGAGGTGAACGCGAGGCTTACGTCGCCGCCGACTACAACGCCGAGATGATTGACCACATCGCCCGCTATCCCGGTATGCGGGACAGGGCGATCTTCGTCGGCAATCCCGACGACGTCGTGTCCGACCGTTTCGGCCCCGACTTGCCGCTGATCCGCGACTGGACCGAAGAGCACTTCACGTTCTCCGGGTACATCACCGGCTTCGATCCGCGTTCACTCGACCGGGAAGCTCTCCGCGCCGAATTCGGCTACGGCTCCGACGAGAAGATCTGCGTGGTCACGGTCGGAGGGTCCGGCGTCGGCGGTGACCTCATCCGGCGGGTGATCGACGGGTATCCGGAGGCCGTCGACAAGGTGCCCGGACTCCGGATGATCGTGGTCGCAGGGCCCCGCATCGACACAGCTTCGCTGCCGCAGCCGGACGGCGTTGAGATATACCCCTTCATCAATCGGCTGTACCGGAATCTGGCCGCATGTGACATCGCCGTGGTGCAGGGGGGACTGACGACGACGATGGAGCTCACAGCCGCCCGTCGCCCATTTCTCTACTTCCCGCTGCGAGACCACTTCGAACAGAACTTCCACGTCAGGCATCGGCTTGACCGCTACCGCGCCGGCCGGTACATGGAGTTCGCCGCCGCCGGACCGGATGAGATCGCCGAAGCCCTCGCAGAAGAGCTCTCACGCCCGACCGACTACCTGGAGGTAGAGACGGACGGAGCCGCCACCGCTGCGGCACGCATAGCCGAACTGCTCTAGGAGGCCGGTCGGCTCGCCCGCTCCCTTTCAGTGATCATGCGATTTACGGTGGTGCTCGTGCTCGACGCTGGCACCTGGCGAATCATTCAAGTCCACTACTCGGTACCAGTGCCACGCCGCCGCCGACGGTGGCGAGATCCTGGTGTCGAACCTGGCAGTCGAGCTGGCAGGCACCAGCGCCTTCGAGTTCGGCGAGCCGCTGACTGCAGAACTCAAGGGCCTGGCAGGCACACACCGACTCATACCGCTCCAATGGAAACACTCCTGAGGACTGCAGACTGTTTTCCAGGAGCGTGACTTCCGATGGGCTGGATTCTGCGGGCGTCCTTGTTCTACGATCATCGGATGTCTAATAATCCGCATGTGGCCGCCGACGTCACGGGCAACTCCCTGGCCGCCGACCCGGCGAGCCTGGCCCGGCTCTTCGGTGGCGGCGATGAGTTGTTGCCGTTGTGGATCGCCGAGCCCTACGTC
>JAZGCP010000016.1:0-4226 GCA_036477035.1 Acidimicrobiia bacterium
ATCGCGGCGGAAGTCGACATCGACCAGCGCATCTGCCAGGACCAGGTAGGCCTCGAATACCGGACGCAGCACCCAGGATGAGGCAGAGGGCAGCAGGGCCCGAAGCACCGAGGCGGCATCACCCGATGCCACGGTGGCCTCCCAACCCGGAACCGACGCCTCGAGTTCTGCCGACATTTCGGCCCGAAACTCGTCGCGCTCTGCAAAGAAATATTCGAACTTCAACAGGTCGCGGGTGAGGCGCACCGTATCCCAGAAGACATCGAGCGGGTCGGCCGCGGCGCCGGCCGCGGCGGCGAGGCCGAGTTCTGCAATTGCACCCGTGGTAAAGAAGTGCACGATCGTATTGCGGTAGTAGGCGGCCGCCAGGTGCTGATCCGGACCGATCGCGTACACGGTCTGGCGACCGCCATCGAATCTGCTCACAACACCGTGCTCCACCAGGGCATCGAGTGCACCGCTCACCACCGTCACGTCCGCCAAATCCACCGGTTCGGATATCGGAAGCTGGCGGCGCTCAACGTTGGCGACGAAGTCGCCCAGGACGATGATCGTCTCCTCGACAGTGACGGCATGGTCGGTCCCGAGGAGGGCGATGGTGACCAGGGATATCGGTGTGATCGGAGTGACTCGATTGATTCGAACCGCTACTTCGAACGCCAGCTTCTGGATCTCGAGATTGGACTCCTCCGGGTCTGGCTCGTAACCGGTTTCGTACCGATCGAGCGAGGCGGCGACGCTGATCGGCTCGCCGAAATTCAGATAGATACGCCCGTACCGGCGCCGCATCGTCCGCAGCACTCGCACCAACCACCTGAATGACTCCTTCTCCTTCGCTCCGCCGCGTTGTTCTGCTGTATATGCACCCACATCCTGGATCTGGTCGTAGGCGATCGAGGTTGGGATCAACACCACGTCTTCGCATGAGCCGCGCCGCCACGAATCCACCACATACGACAGCAGGCCGTACTTCGGTGCGTTCAGCTTCCCCGAACGGGACCGACCACCCTCGATGTACCACTCGAGAGGAAAACGCTTCTCGAGCAGGTAGTCGAGATAGCGCTTCAGCGTGTACTTGTAAACCTCGTTGTCCTTGAAAGAGCGACGGATGAAGAACAGTCCATGCCGCCGCACCAGCGGACCGACCGGGAAGAAATTCAGGTTGATACCGCCAGCGGCATGGTTGGGGGGCAGGCCGTTCTCGTACAGAACGTAGGTCAACGCCAGATGGTCCATGTTCGACTTGTGACCGGGGAGAAACACCAGACAATGACGCTGGCCCAATTCGGCGATGCGCTCTAGAGCTTCGGGATCGTATTGGATGCGTCGGTCGTAGCCCTGGGTGTAGATGAGTCGGATGAGTGACGCCACCAGGTCGATGACGAAGGTGCTCGGCTGGGCTGCAATCTCCTTGAGGTAACGAGCCGACTTGCGGGCCAGGTCGTCGACCCGCTCTCCGGTCTTGGCCGCCAGTCGTTCCAACCCGAGCTGGAACTTGGCCGAGCCCAGCAGATCCTCGGCCAGCAGACGCGGCACCTTGTATCTGTTGCCGCGAACCCGGCGCTCGGCGACCTCCAATGTCAGGCTTCCCTGAAGCGCGATGTAATCGGCGAAGCCGTACGGGTCGTCGGGACGGGCGGTCCTGGCCTCGACCCACCGGCTCTCGAGGTCGGAAACTGAGGCCGCGTCGCCGACGACCACCCGGATCCGATCCGGACGGAACCGAACGAAGAGCTCCTGCACGATGCGGTTCGGATCCCGCGGGTCCCCGTACGTCAACAGATCCAAGAGGCGCGGGATCCTCCGACCGCTGCGGCGCGGCCCCAACCAGACAACTCGCAGCGGCACCAGAAGGACATCGGCATCACCCGAGGCGATTTCTTTGAGGGCAGCCCCGATCGACCTGTGGAAACGGCGGCGACGAGACGGCGGGACCGCACACACCCGATATTCGGCGTTCTGAGGTCGATTGCGCTCGATCCACTGACCGATGAGCCTTCGTTCCAGTGACGACGAAGCATCAACCAGAAACGCTATCGGATGGCCCCCCGCCTGAGGCCATTCCTCCTCGCCCGGAGGAGGTACGGCGCGCAGCGTCACCGGTATCTCGAATTAGCGATCACGCCAACGAAACTACTCCCCAAGCGGGGTGTCCGCCGACAGCCCTCTGACTGCAAGGCGCAAGCCGCAAGCTGCACGTGGCAATCTCAGCGTGGCCCCATCCGGGCCCCGGCATCGAGCCTGACGACTTCACCGTTGAGCAAGGTGTTCTCCATGAAGTGCTGGACGAGGGCGGCAAAATCGTCCGGCGTTCCCAACCTTTGCGGGAAGACGTGGATCTTGGCAAGCTCGGCCTTGAGCTCGGGGCCCATTCCGTCGATCATCGGCGTGTCCATGATGCCGGGAGCGATGGCCATCACCCGCACCCCTATCGAGGCCAGGTCACGTGCCAACGGCAACGTCATGGCGGCGACCCCACCCTTGGAGGCCGAGTAGGCCGCCTGACCGATCTGGCCCTCGGTTGCCGCGATCGACGCCACATTGACGATCAGCCCGCGACCCCCCTCGCCATCAGGCTCGTTGTCGGCCATCAACTTTGCCGCGTTTCGCAAAACGTCGAACGTCCCGATGAGGTTCACCCCGACGACGAAATCGAAGAGGTCGAGCGGAAACAACTCACCTGATCTGTTGATCACACGATGGGCATTGGCGACACCGGCAGCGTTGACGCAGACGTCCAGGCCGCCGAGAGCGCCTCCGATCTGGGCGACGGCGGCGGCAACCTCGTCGGGCTTGCGCACATCGGCCGCAGCAAACGCACCATCGATCTCCTTGGCCACGTCGGCGCCGGCACTCGACTCCAGATCGAGAATCCCGATCCGGGCACCCCCGGCGGTAAGCCTGTCCACCGTGCCCTTTCCCAACCCGCTCGCCCCACCCGTAACGAGCACTCGCGCCCCGGCTACCTGCATGTCTCCTCCTAATGCCTCGGTCGCCCTCGACTCCGCCACGCTACCGGTCCGAGTGCTAGAGGGAGCGCCGACAGGCGCTCTTAGATCAGATGTGGCCGGGTGGTTGCGGGATGTCGGCGAAGGCTTTGCCGCGCGATTCGACGATTTCGTCGGCGATCTGCTCGAGCGAGTCCATCAGCCACAGGTAGGCCGCCTTTCCCTCTCCAAAGTCGGCTTCGGCCATGCCCTGAATCCGGCCCTGCTCCTGGAGTTCGCGTACGTTGCGGAAGTTGTTCCTGGGCTCGGTGGTGTAGACGCCGAAGGTCTTGCCGCCGCGCTCGTTGACGATGCTGAAGCATGGAACGTCGCTCGGGCCATCGCCGATGTAGATCATGTTGCGGATAGGCACCCGCCGTTGATCCCGGCTCATCCGGGCGTTGACGTCGAGGCCCGGGGTCTTATTGACACCCTTGTTGATCTCGAAGATGGCCCGCGTCTTGGTGGTGTTGTCGATCGAGTATCCGATGTGGGTGATCGGGTGTGGGGTGTCATCCACATCGAGACGCTCTCGATATCCCGGAGGTGCGGGCCGCTCAATGAAACTGTTGGCCCAGACACCATCGAGATGGGAGCCGATCACGCTCCCTTCGATCATGTGGCGAATCCCGGTCGATACTGCGTAGTGCTCGACGGTAATGCCCTCCTCCACATATTTGGGGTCACCCGCGACCCGCTTCCGAGTCGCCTCGAAGAACTCGGGGATGCCGGGGGCAGGCTCGATGGCAGCTCCCAAAGTGCGGAGCTTCTCGTTGGTGAGACCGTCGAAAATACCGTGCTCGACGTACGACAGGATGTGAAGCAGATAGGCCGAATCGCGACCAATCGCGATCCCGCGACGATCGTAGAATTCGACCAGGCCGTCGACCTCGCGCCAGAATTCGGACTCTTCGACACCGTATTCGGCGAACAGCGGCGCTTGCTGATTTCCCGGGACCAGGGTTCGGTCGTAGTCCCAGATGAATGCGACAACGGTCTGGGTGTAGAGGGGAACCGGCATATGCCCTCTCAGGGTACTTCGGGACCCCCGAAGCGGATGTGATCTCCCTCGGGCCACCACGATTGAAGATGGAGCGGAAAACCTCGCAACGACATGTGGGCATCACCCATCCGCTCCGTCGGAACGAGTACCGCGACCCGCCATCCGCTCGCCGCGGCCAAGGCGGCGACCGGTCCCAACGTCGCCAGCTGTTGGCGGTCACCGGGGAAGAATTCGAC
>JAZGCP010000160.1:0-4414 GCA_036477035.1 Acidimicrobiia bacterium
AGTCGCTTGGCCAGGCTTACCTGACGCTTGAAGTCGAGGATCGGCCACCCCCGCTCCTCGGCGACCTCTCGCAGATCCTTCTCTGGATTGACCGCCACCGGATTGCCGACGAGTTCCAGCAGCGGCTGGTCGGTGGCGCTGTCGGAGTAGGCGTAGGACCCTTCCAGCGAAATGCCTTCGGCATCGGCGACCGCTTGAACCGCCACCGCCTTTTCGGGTCCGTACGCGTAGACGTCGACCTCGCCGGTGTAGCACCCACGCTCGTCCACCTTGGCCCTGGTGGCGATCACATTGTCGACTCCGATATAACGGGCCAGCGGTCGCACCACCTCTTCCGGGCTGGCGGAGACGATGAAGACCTTGCGGCCTTCCCTCATGTGCTCATCGATCAGGAACAGTGCCTCGGCATAAACCAGGGGAGCGACGACCTCTTCGAGCGCCTCCTCGACGATCTTCTCGATTTCGACTTGGTTCCAACCCTTGGTGAGTCGCAGCATCGCGTCGCGTGTCTTGGTCAACTGGTCCTCGTCGGCTCCGAAGGTGACAAACATCAGCTGGCTGATGGCGGCGCGCAGCAGCGTTCGCCGGCCGAGCATTCCCGCCTTGTAGAGCTTTCCCGTGAAAGCGAGAGTTGACGACTTGGCGATGACCGTCTTATCGAGGTCGAAGAAGGCTGCCTCGGTCATACCGCTTCCGATTGTACGGGGGTTCGGGGTTGAGAGAACGACCCTCTTGAGGTGGCTCGGATCCTGTGAGACGGTGCCGCCGCACCCAGCCGAGGAGATGGATTGCCGGCGATTGCCTTGTGGACGCCGGAGGATGGACTTCTCGGCGCGCTCGCACCACTTGGGGCCGCGCTGGCCGCATCGCCGGCGTTGGTGATCGACCTCGATCCGGACGGACCCGAATACCCTGGCGACCGGTCGCTGGCTGAGCTGGTTGCCGACGATCCGACGGCCGACGACCTGATGCCGAGGTCCGGGGTCGCGGTGCTACGGAACGGTGGCGTGGCCCCGTCGGCTGCGGCCGAGGTCGTCGGCGCTCTACTCGAGCGTTGGGATCGTGTGGTGCTGCGTTTGCCGCCCCGCCCGGTCCCACAGGTCGACTTTCCGATCGTTCCGGTTCGACTTCTGGTCCCCGGCTGGCTGGGAGGACCCCCTGAGCCGGCCGTTTGGCAGGCGACGCCGGGGTGGGCGCAACTGCCGGCGCCGGGAGTTCGTCTCCCCGTTCCGAGTCGGGCGACCGTGAAGTCGCTGCTGGTCGGTCGCCGGCCCGGACGTTCGCGATGGGTTGCCGCGTGGCGATCTATTTGGAGGACGCGATGGGCGCATTGACTCGCGTCATCGATCGGGTTCTCGGTGGCTCTGACCCGTTGCAGCGTCAGGATCTCGAACAAGCCATCGAACGTGCCGTCGACCGCGAGGCACCGATTCACCCCGGCCGGGTGGTGCGGCAGGCGGCCGACTCGCTGCTCGACATGGGTCCGCTCGACGAGCTGTTGGAAGATCCGTTGGTGACGGATGTGCTGGTCAACGCACACGATGAGATCTGGATCGAGCGGGACGGGATCCTCGTTCGGACGGATGTCAAGTTCCCGACACCCGAAGCGGTAGTAGCGGCCGTCGAGCGGGCCTTGCTGCCACTCGGACTCCGTCTCGACCGGACGTCGCCGGCAGTCGACGCCCGGCTGCCGGACGGTTCCCGTCTGCATGCCGTCGTTCCCCCGGCCGCTGTTGACGGGCCGGTGGTCGCCATCCGACGTTTCACCGCCGCCGTCATGAGCCTCGACGATCTGATTGCGGCTGAGTCGGTGGATACCGAAGGGGCGCGGCTCATCGAGCAACTGGTGGTCGAGAGGACCAATCTCATAGTGAGCGGAGCGACGGGGTCGGGAAAGACAACGCTGCTCAACCTGCTGTCTCGGCTGATTCCGCCCGGCGATCGGATAGTTACGATCGAGGAGGCGGCTGAGTTGCGCCTCGACGGGCACGTGGTGCGGTTGGAGGCCCGGCCGCCGAACGCCGAAGGTGTCGGCGAGATCACGGTGCGCAACCTCGTGCGCCAGGCCCTCCGGATGAGACCGGACCGGATCATCGTCGGGGAAGTCCGTGGCCCGGAGGCCTTCGATCTCATCCAGGCGATGAGCACCGGACACAGCGGTTCGATGGGCACGGTCCACGCGTCTGATGCCGAGGGAGCGATGTGGCGCCTCGAGACACTTGCGGCCGGTTCCGGTGAAGCCCCTCACGACGCATTACGACGGATGTTATGGGCCGCCGTCGGCGCGGTGATCCAGGTGGAGCGCTCCGGGAGTGTCCGCCGCATACGCTCGGTTTCCAGGGTGTCGGGTGACACAGTTGGAGTCGTGTGGGAATGGTGAGCACCACCGTCGTTCTTGGTCTGATCTTGTGGACCGGGCTCTCTCCGCTTCCGTTGCTGGCCACGGTGGTGGCTTTCCGGTTCCCTCTCGCCGCACTGTTGTTGGTGGCAGGGTGGATCGTTTACGAGCGGTTCTTTGTTGATCGCGGACCCTCACCAGATGATGAGGCTCGCTTTCTCGGTGGCGTGGTTACCGAGTTGCATGGCGGTGCCTCACCTCGAGTTGCGGTCATCCGCGCTTCGGCCCGGGAGGAGTCGATCGACGCCCGGCTGGCGACTCGTGCCGCGTTGCTCGGGCTGGACTCTGGTCGCCTCGCTGCCGGATTGACCGGTGCGCTTCCCATCAACGGGAGACTCGCCGGCGCCGCTTGGGCGATCTCGACGGATTCGGGTGCACCTTTTGGTCCCGTCATGCGGCTCCTGGCTCATCGTGCGGCCGAACGGGGGCGGCTGATTCGGGAGCGGAGAGCCTTGACCGCGCAGGCTCGAGCGACGGCTTGGCTCGTGGCCGGTGTACCGCTGGGCCTGTTTACGGTGCTCGTCGTGACCGGACGAATCGACCTCGGCCCTTCACTCCCGATCGCGGCTGTGGGACTCGGCCTCCAGCTGGTTGGTGTGGCCGTGGTTGTTCTGATGTTGCGGGGGCGTTCTTGATCGCTCCGGTCGTCATCGGCATGGTCGCCCGGCAGACGTTGTTGCACTTTGATTTCCGACATTCCGCCGTCGTGGGCTTTGGGCTGGGCGCCGGGATTCTGGCTCCGGGGCCGGTTGCCGCGGCTGCGTTTCTTGGCTTCGCCATGAGCCGCTTCCGGTCGGGCGCTCGAGGCTCCCGGTTTGCAGAGGCCGAGAGAAAGGCGTGCTTCGAGGCGTCGGAGTTGGTGGCCCTTGGACTCGCTGGTGGGCTCAGCCTGGCCGCCGCGCACCGGGTAGCACTTTCGCATGCGGCGCCGGAGGCGCGAGCAGCCTTGGGTCTCCTGGTGCAGTCGATGAGAGATCAGGGCACGATGCAGGCGCTGATCGATGATGTCGGTCCGATGGCCGGTGCGTCGCAGATGCTGGCGGCGGCGGCCGCCTCGGGTGCCTCGGCTCTCCCGGCGCTCGAGAGCCACCTGGAGACGGAGTCACATCGGCGACACACCGCCCATGTCGAAGCCGCTCGGAGGCTTCCGGTACGGCTGTTGCTTCCGTTGACACTCCTGGTCCTTCCCGGCTTTGTCCTGCTGACGGTTGGGCCGACCGTCGTCGGATCGTTGGCGCGACTCAACCCCTGACTGAAAGGAATCTCATGTCCTCCGATACCGGCCAGGCCACCGCCGAGTACGCCCTTGTGATTGTCGCCGCGGCCGTAGTGGCCGTTGCCCTCATCACATGGGCCTCCAGCTCAGATGTGCTGCCCGATTTCTTCTCCGCTGTCATCAACAGGGTCAGAGGGATGGCGGGTGCGTGAGTCGGGGAGCGCCTCAGTCGAGTTTGCGCTGGTATTGCCGCTCCTATTACTGGTCTTGCTTGCCTCCGTCGAGGTCGTGGTTGTTGCGCGAACTCAGCTCCAGCTAGGGCACGCGGCGCGAGAAGGGGCCCGCGAAGCCGCGACGACACCCGACCTCGAGCGAGCGATCGCCGCAGTTCAGCGGTCTCTCGACGAAGGGGCCGCTTCGCGGGTGCGGGTGTCGATCGATCGGCAGCAGCATGTGGGAGGAACCGCGCGAGTCACCGCCACCCTTCGACACTCGATAGCGGCCCCGTTGTTTGGTGGGTTCGCCGTCACCCTGTCTTCATCGGCGGTGATGCGTGTCGAGCGATGATTCCGGTTCGGCGGCCGTAGCCGTCGTCGGCGCTATCGGCGTCTTGCTTGTACTCGTCGTCTGGCTGTCCGCATTGGCCATGGCGATGCAAGCCCACCTGGCAGCGACGACTGCGGCAGATGCTGCCGCCCTGGCGGCGGCGCCGGTCACATTCCTTCCATTCGGTGCGAAGGGGTCACCAGCGGATGAGGCCGCCCGCTTCGCGCGGCTCAACGGCGCCCGGTTGGTCTGGT
>JAZGCP010000161.1:0-2525 GCA_036477035.1 Acidimicrobiia bacterium
AGCGACGACTGGTCGTACAGAGCATCGATTTCGATGCCCGAGGAGGAGAAGCGGTTGCCTTCAGAAAAATCAGCCATCGGTACACTGCGTGGTCGGACGAACGCAAGCCGGACAATACCCAGTCACTTGGCCTGCACTGCTGGCGATCGCGGCGCTGGCTGCGCCGTTCGGGTCCTAATCGGCTCCGAAGCGCCTCCGCAGCGGTCCCTGCGGACACGCCAGAGTCTCGAGCCACACCCGCGGCTGAGAAAGACGGGATAGCGCCATGGAAACCTCCATCCACGAGGCAGAACGAATAGAGCAGCGAGGCCGCCGCCTCATGTCGGGCGCGATCCTCGGGGCAATCACGCTGCTTTCGGCCACCTGGGTGGGACTCTTCGTCTTCCTCGGAGCGAATACCGCCCACGGAACACTGCAAGACATCAGGGATCATTGGATCCCCGATGTCGAGGCGATGACGCTCGAATTGCCCGACCTGTCTCGACTCTCGACCGTGTACACCGCCGATGGCGTCGTGCTGGGCCAACTGACGGAAAGAAACAGCCAGCCGGCCTCACTCGATGACATTCCGAACCTGGTCATCGGAGCCGCCCTCAGCGCAGAAGACGGCGACTTCATGACGCACGGCGGCATCGACTACCAAGCCATCGCCCGAGCGCTCATCGAGGACTTCGGAGGTGGCCCCACCCAGGGCGGTTCGACGATCACCCAGCAGGTCGTAAAGCAGAACTTCATCGGGAGTGAGCCGACTCTCGAGAGGAAGGTGGCTGAGGCCGCGATCGCGATCGAACTGGAGCGCAGGTTCACCAAAGAGCAGATCCTCGAGTTCTACCTCAACTCTGTCTTCTTCGGAGAAAACGCATACGGCGTCACCGCGGCCGCCGAGGTCTACTTCGACAAGGAACTCACCGAACTGACGATCGCCGAAGCCGCGGCGCTTACGGTGCCGATTCGCAACCCGTCTCTCTACAACCTCACCAACGACAGCGAGATACCGTTGCGTGCCCGCAACGCCGTCATCGATCAAATGGTCGAAGAGGGCTACATCACGGCGGAGGAGGGCGCGGCCGCGAAGACCGAGCCACTCGAAACGGTCGAGCAGGAGGAGTTCCAGGATCCGGCCCCTCAGGTCCTGCTGGCCGCCAAGGACACGATTCTCAACGATGGTCGCTTCGGGCTCGGTGCGTCGTACCTGCAACGAACCAGAGCCCTGTTCGGCTGTCCGGCCGATGCCAGCGACTGTGAGGGTGGGGGCGGCCTCAAGATCTTCACCACCGTCGACTTCCGACTGCAGGAACAAGCCCGCCGGATCCTCCAGGAGTGGTTCCCGCAGGGTTCGGACGGGCCGACCGGAGCCATCGCAATGGTCGACAACCGCACCGGAGCTCAGGTGGTAATCGCCTCGGGCCTGGATTTCGGAACCGACATCGAGGCCGGCCAACGGCCATACGACCTGGCAACCAAAGGACGGCGCAATCCGGGCTCTGCCTTCAAGCCATTTGGGCTCATCGCGGCTCTCGAACAGGGCATTCCGCTCAATTCCTTCTGGGACGCATCGACCCCCCAGATCATCGAGTTCGGCGGAATCGAACCTTGGGATTGCGCAAACGCCAGCAGGAATGAGCCGGGGATTCGGTCGCTGGAAGAAGCCTTGTACCGATCGGTCAACACGGTGTTCTGCCAGGTCTCGGTGGCGGTCGGACCGGAGAACATCGTGGATGTGGCACACCGCCTCGGCATCAAGTCGCCGCTGGATGCGATCCCGGCCATCGTTCTGGGCGCACAGGCCGTCAGCCCGCTCGACATGGCGGCAGCCTTCTCCACGATCGCCAACTACGGCGAGCGAGTGGACACCTATCTGATCGAACGTATCGAGGACGCCGACGGCAACGTCGTCTATCAGCACCAGATCGAGACGACCCAGGTTCTGGAGCCGGCGCTGGCGGCGGCGGTCGTAAACACGATGGAGAAGGTCATCACGAGGGGGACGGGGTCTTCGGCCAACATCGGCCGACCCCAGGCCGGTAAGACGGGAACACACGAGAACAACACCGACAGCTGGTTCATCGGCTATGTGCCCCAGTACACGGCCGCGGTCTGGGTCGGTTTCCCCGACAGCCAGGTCGAGATGAAGAACATCACGGTCGATGGCACCTTCTACAGCCGGGTCTACGGATCCACCCTGGCTGCACCGATCTGGAAGGAGTTCATGACGGTCGTCGCTGCCGACCTCCCGGTCGAAGAGTTTGCAGCAGATCCACCCGGGATCGGGGTCTACTACCAGACGCCGCGGGCCGAGATTCCAGATGTCGCCGGCCTCGAATTAGAGGAAGCTCAGGAAGCGATGTTCAAGGCGGGCTTTGACATCGACGCCAAGATGCAGGACTCCACGGCACCAAGGGACACCATCCTCGGCACCAACCCTGCTGCCGGGGTTCGCCAGGAGCAAGGCACAACGGTAGAGATCCTGATCTCGAACGGAGTCCCACCAACGGTCACAATCCCCGATCTCCGTGGACAAACCC
>JAZGCP010000162.1:0-2543 GCA_036477035.1 Acidimicrobiia bacterium
AGATCCCACGCGATAAGGCGATCGGTTACCACGCCCCAGACGAATCCACCTGCGACATCGGTCCCGGTGAGCGCCTCAAAAGATTCAACAGAGACTTCGAAGACCTCGCCCTGCTGGAAGAACCTCAACAGGTCGGCCAGCAGCCAGGCCACCCGAGCGTCTCCGGACTGTCCGAGGCGGGCCAGCGCCTCGATGTCCACCCCGGTGAGCAACGTGCTGAAGACGAGATCGAGATCGGCAACGGTCTGCGAATCGAGGGGACCGGTGGGCACATCCGGAGCCGGGCCCAGAATGGAACCGTCGGCAAGGATCAGACCGGCGGAGGTCGTCGTAGTCGTCGACTCCGAAACGGCCGGCGCCGAACTCGTGGAGCTCCCCCCATCGTCGGCCGAGCATGCAGCGGCGACTAGTGCCAGCACGGGGATGAGGGCGCGTAACCGCATACGAGACACCAACGTTGGACCGCCTCGGCGCGTTCCGCCACTTTGCTCGCCCGATCAGCTCTAGACCCTCCGGGCGCCGGGTCACGGTGGCGATGGGCGCCGGCTCCATGAGTGGCAGTCAGCCCTTGGTCCCGTACCCCATGTAGGCGATCTTCGTGCTGCGCCGAGTTGTCAATCGCACGCGCCGCCCGGCTTCGGCGTGCCCGATCCTCCCCCGGCGCAGCAGCCGGTAGGCACGCATCGCTGCCAGAAGGCCACCCCAATCGAGACCCAAGCCGATCGTCTCCTGGGTCACGATCCCGGAGTCTTGGAGCATCATGGACATCTCGGAGGGTGTGATGAACCGCTCCCACCGATGCAGATCACGGGGCAAGACCGCCGACCACCGCCAGCGTTGCGCCAAATCGATCAGCATCCATCGGCTGAGCCGGGTCCGCGACGGCCCGGCGAAGAAGAAGGTCCCTCCGGGACGGAGGACACGAGTCGCCTCGACCACGACCGAAACCGGGTCTTCGACATGCTCGAGGACCTCCATGGCTACGACGATATCGAAGGTACCGTCCAAAAACGGCAAGCGATCAGCAGAGGCGCCCACATACCGAACCGTGTCACCATGATCGCGTCCCGCCGCCAGAGACGGAATCGACGCGTCGACGCCGGTCACCACCATCCCCAATTCACCCAGGGGCTCGGCGAGCAGGCCTCCACCACATCCGATGTCGAGGACGCGTCGATCTGGCGGCCCATGATCGGGCAACACCCGATCGATATATGGCAGTCGCACCGGATTGAGCAGGGTCCCGATTCCGTGCAGGAAACCGTCCGGATCCCACCAACTGTCGGCGAACTCGTCGTATAAGGCCGTGTCGTTCACGCAGCAGGTCTCCGCACAACCGGGGTCCGGCGCCAAGCCGGACGGGCGACCGGGACGCTACCCCCGCGTCAGATAGGCGATGGTGCCGTCGAGCGGGCTGTTGCTGGTTATCTCGTAGAGCACCAGATGAGGCGTGTCGGATCCGTCGAGTATCAGAGACACCAGCTGTCCCAACGGCAGATCGGCGGTGACGATCTGCTCGGTCTCCCAGCCGGTATCGCCGCGTACCGAGTACCAAACGCCCGTCGTATCGGAAAACACGACGTGGGCTTGCCCGGTGCTATCGAATACCAGCGAGGAGTTGCGCCTGGCGTTGCCCTCGGAGAATGCGGCGAGTTCGCCAACGGTCTCCAGCACCCAGGCGCCCGCATCGTTGGTAGCAAACAAGATATTTCCGGTGGATCCTCCGGTCTGTTCGAAGAACGTGACCGCAGCCCTGCCCTGCCCGTCGTAGGCGAGTGACGAGTACTTGCCGACATCGCCGTCGGAGGCGACGGTTTCGAGCATCCAGGAGTCCCCATTCAACCTGGCAAATATCAGGTCGCCGTCGGTGTCGTTGTAGTAGGTGAGGGACGGAGATCCGGTCGGATCGAGGGCCAGTCCGACGTTGTACTGGTACGGGATCGGCCCGCTCCCAATCGAGGTGACCTCCCACCCTCCTCCGGCATTTCGGTAGTACTCGACCCCGTCCTGCCCTCCGAACTGCACCGGGTCGACCCCGGCGGCATGGACCACGCCGTCGGTGCCGATGGCGATCGTGCTGTCCCAGCCGTCGTGCCCGTCGTCAGCCGCGGTGTCCACTACCCAGTCCGTCCCGTCCCTATAGAGCCGAACCAGATCGCCGAGTTCGGTATCGAAGGTGTCGGCTTGGTGGTCGTGAATAGCGATGTTGGGAACCCCAGCGGGATCGAACGCCAGGTCGATCGGGCCGTAGAAGTAGCCCTCCAGCGGTAGCTGCACGTCCCAGCCTTCGCCGGCGCCGGCATATGCAATAAAGCCTTCACCGATCGCCTCGAAGATCCAGGCCGCAGCAGGCAAGCCCGAGTTGTCGAGGGCGATCGCAGGTTTTACCCCGGCTCCCAGTGCGGCGGCAGACCATCCGGCGGCCGTAGTAAGAGTGAGTCCCGCATCTTGTGATTCCGCGATCGTCGTCTCGGTACCGACCGGAGCCGCAGTGACGGAAGTGGTGGAGACTGCACCCGCTCCGGTCGTGGTGCTCGAATCGG
>JAZGCP010000163.1:0-8061 GCA_036477035.1 Acidimicrobiia bacterium
TAGCTAATGGTGATGCCGTCATCGTGTTCGCCGATGCAGACGGGAGGGCGGTGAAGCACGGCCGGCAGTGATGGAACGGCGTTTCCAGTTGGCTCTGCGGTTGCGATCCACGCTGCGAACGTTCTTCGGGTTGGGTAGTCCGGTGGCGGGATTACTTCGGGGAACAGACGGGGTGATGGTTGGTAGCGGTCGGCGCGAACGGCCATCCCGGTGGCTTCGTGGGGCCGGTAGTGGTTGTAGATTCGCACCCACTTGTCGAAACCTACTTGCACTTGGCCTCGGGGTAATTGATCTGTGGGTGGCATTCGGTGCGTGGGTCGTCCGCAGTTCGACGGCAGCTGCGATTCAGTCGACTAGGGCGATCAACAGCTGCTGCGGGCCGTGGACTCCTTCGGTGATTTCCAGTTCGATGTCTGCGGAGCGGCTCGGCCCGGTGATCAGCACGACGTTCGATGGCAGGCCGTCGGGGAACCAGTCGTCCATCTTCCTAAACACGTCACCGGGTGTCGACACGATGCGCCGGGTTGACAGCAACACGAGATGCACTTTCGGGAGGAGTGATGCGAGCCGGCCCTTGGCGCGCTTGGCATCGACGACGACCGATCCAGTCAACGCAATCCCTGCCACGGCTCCGGTTATGCCGAGATCCGCAGCGGCGGTCGCAGCAATGTCGTTCGGTGCGGAAATCTCGATCCCGGCGGAAGTCAGAGTCTCCGCGACTCCGTCGCACTCCGGATCGTTGCTAACCGCAACGACCTTGGGCGCGACAGTATCCAGGACTCGGCGCACGACGACATCCAATGCCTCATCGGGTGTACCGACGAGTTCGGCACCGGAATCGCCAGCCGACCGGATGAACGCTCCGAGGGTGTCACTGAGATCGGGCGTGTACTCGATCGGATCATTTGGTGTGTCTGGCAGTGGGCGAAGCAGGTTGGGTGGAATGCCGTCACGAAGCGCGACCCGAACCGTTTCCAGGAACTGCTGTTTGTCCGTCATTGTCGCGACTCCTTCCATTGTTGACGGAAGGAGCGTTTCGGGAGCTTCGGCATCTCTCTGCCGTCGGACCAGCGCCGGGCGGGGCCGCGCAAGGACGACGGATCGAACATTCCTGTTGCGATCGCGCCGGTCCGAAGTGAAGCCCGGTAGGTGCTCGGACGTGACCATGCTGTCGCCCAGACCCGCCAGGCCGTTCGCTCGGCAAGCGATGCTTCCTCGGCCTCTCGCCGGCGTAGCGCCAGCAGCATGTCCTGGAGGGGTATTCCCACGGGGCACGCCTCCCAGCAGGCGCCGCACAACGAAGAGGCGTTGGCGACCTCGCCGGCGGCTTCCGACTCGAGGAGCAGCGGGGTGAGGACCGCGCCCATGGGACCCGGATAGACCCAGCCGTAGGCATGTCCTCCGGTGACTCGATAGACGGGGCAGGCGTTGAGGCAGGCGCCGCATCGCACGCAGGCGAGCATCTCGGTGAACTCGGTGCCGAGGATCTCGGAGCGGCCGTTGTCGACAATGACGACATGGACCTCCTCTGGACCCTCGCCCTCCTCGGCCCGGGCCGGGCCGGTGATGGCGGAGACGTAGGTCGTGATGGGTTGCCCGGTGGCGGCGCGGGTCAGCAATGCCAGGAACAGATCTAGCTGATCCCAGGATTCGAGAACTCGTTCCATCCCAAGCATCGCCACGTGGATCGGAGGGACCGAGGTGGTCAGCCGGCCATTGCCCTCGTTGGTGACGAGGATGAGGCTGCCGGACTCGGCGACGGCGAAGTTGACCCCGGAGATCCCCATGTCGGCGGCGAGGAAGCGACTGCGAAGGGTCACCCTGGCGAAGGCCGCTAGGTCCTCTGGGGCGTCACCCAGTGGCTCGTCGGACACCGTCTGCAGGGCGTCGCGGCATTGGGCTCGATCCCTGTGGATGGCGGGGACGATGATGTGGGAAGGGGTCTCTCCGGCGAGCTGGATGATCCACTCGCCGAGGTCGGTCTCGGTCACCTCGACCCCGATGCCATCGAGCGCCTGGTTGAGGCCGATCTCCTCGGTGAGCATCGACTTCGACTTGACGACTCGGCGGACACCTCGCTCCATGGCGATCGTCGTCACGACGTCGCATGCTTCTCGGTCGGTTGACGCCCAATGGACGACGACTCCGGAGGCTTCCAGCCGGTCGGCGAGCTGCTCGAGGACGTCCGGGAGCCGACTCAGGACCTGTGCTTTTGCCGCTCGTGCCGCCGACCTCAGCCGTTCGGGGTCGGCGAACTGGCCATAGGCAGTCGACTGTCGAGAGCTCAGCGTGTCGGTCGCCCGTTCCAGGCTGATGCGCAAGCGTGGCTCGTCAACGGCGACGGCCGTACGCTGGCGCAACGTCAGCTCCTCGATCGGGATCACCGTCATGTGGGGCTACCCGTAGCGCGATCTGCTACCTCGGCGAGATGCACGAACGCGAGGTCCATGCCCCGCCTGGCGGCTCTCCCCTCGAGCTGCATGAGGCACGAAGCGTCGCAACTCACGACTCGAGCCGCTCCCGTCGCGGCGAGAGAATCGAGCACCTCGTCTGCCATGGCGACCGAGGCCTCCGGGAGCTTGATCGAAAACATGCCGCCGAAGCCGCAACACCGACCCTCGGAGGCGGAGCGACGCCGGTCGGCGACATAGGTGTCAAGCACCGCCTCAGGCTGCTCCACGATGCCGAGTTCCCGCTGCATGTGGCACGAGCGGTGATAGACGACCGACTCGGGGTCATCGATGTCGCCGTTCGGAGCGCCGCGGGCGTCCATGAACTCAGACAACTCGAAGGTGCGGGCGGCGACGTTCGCGACCAGCTCACGGTCCTCCGCATCGCCGTGAAGCTCGAACAGCTCGCGCCAGAAGACCCTGATCATCGTGGCACAACTACCGGCAGGAACGACGATCTCCTGACCGGTCTCGGCTAGGGCCTCGAGCGTAGTCCGGGCCACTTCGGCAGCCGCTTCGGCATGGCCCGCGTTCCAGGCAGGCTGACCGCAGCACGTCGCGGCGTCGGGCACGGCGACGGCGTAGCCCATCCGCTCCAGGATATGAGCGGTTGCGAAGCCGATTTCGGGCTTCACGGCATCGACGATGCACGTTGGGAACAGGCTTACCTCAGGGACGGGTTGCATCGCGGCTCCGTGTCAAATATTGTGCAATCTTACATCCGTTCACTTCTGCTGGGCTAGCGAAGTGCGCGAGATTCGGCGAGGAGCTGAAGTCGAGTGACCGGCCGATCGGAGGCGCATGCTGTCGAGTCGGGTCATGGACCCACGATACCGCCGGGTGTCGATCCTTCGGCACGGGCTCGGAGGTGTCGGTGACTGAGGTCACTCCGATCCTGACCATGTCGAGGGTCTCGAAGCGTTTCGGGGCGACGCAGGCCCTCGACGACGTGTCGTTGACGCTGTACCCGGGCGAGATCCACGCTGTCGTCGGCGAGAACGGTGCCGGCAAGTCCACTCTCATCAAGATCATGACGGGCATCTACGGAGCTGACTCCGGGTCCATGGTCGTTGTCGGCGAGGAGGTTTCACCGCGCAACTCGGCTGAGGCACAGCTGCTCGGCATCGCCGCGATGTACCAGGAGCCCCTCATCTTTCGCGATCTGAGCGTCGCCGAGAACATCTTCATCGGCCACCAGGATCGGGGACGCCTCGTGCGCTGGGATGCGATGTACCAGGACGCAGCACAGATTCTCGAAAGACTCGACCTGGACATCGATCCGCGGATGCCCGCCGTTGGTCTGACGGTCGCAAACCAACAGGGCGTCGAGATCGCCAAGGCCATTTCGCTCGAGGTTCGTGTGCTGATCATGGATGAGCCAACGGCTGCCTTGTCTGCTCATGAGGTCGACCGCCTCTTTCAGCAGGTCCGAAGCCTCAGAGACTCGGGCGTTTCGGTTTTGTTCATCAGTCATCGTCTGGATGAGGTGTTCGAGCTCGCCGATCGCATCACGGTACTCCGCGATGGCCGCCACATCTCGACACGCACGGTCGCAGAGGTGACCGAGGAGAGTCTGATCAAAGAGATGGTTGGTCGCGATCCGTCTGACTTTTTTGCGTGGAGCGATCGGCCGCGTGGCGAGGTCGTCCTGCGGGTCGAATCGCTGACACGTCGAGGCGTTTTCGAGGATGTCTCGTTCCAGGTATCCGAAGGGGAGATTCTCGGATTCGCCGGTCTCGTCGGGGCGGGCCGTACCGATGTCGGTCTCGCCCTATTTGGTGTCTCTCCGGCCGACAGCGGCTCGGTCGAGCTCGATGGCATTCCCGTCGAGCTCGAATCGCCGCGAGACGCCCTCGAGTTGGGTATCGCCTACCTGTCGGAGGATCGACGCCAACTCGGGCTGTCGCTTCCTCAATCCGTGACCTCGAATATAACCCTGGCGACACTTCCCAGGTACACGTCTTCCATTGGTCTGCTCAACGCGCCCGCCGAGCGACAGGACGCTGGGTCTCTTGCGGAGAAGCTGACCATTCGCACCCCGAGCCTGGCAACACCGGTCTCGCAGCTCTCCGGAGGGAATCAGCAGAAGACGATGCTCGCCAAGTGGCTCAATACGAATCCTCGAGTCCTAATCCTCGACGAGCCAACGCGTGGTATCGACGTCGGTGCCAAGACCGACGTGCATCACCTCATCGACGAGCTCGCCCGATCGGGCATCGCCATCATCGTGATCTCCTCGGATCTCCCGGAAGTACTCGCCATGAGCGATCGCGTGCTGGTCATGCGCGAAGGACGTGTTCGTGGAGTCTTCGATCGGGACGAGGCAACTCAAGAACGAGTGATGACGGCGGCCGTGGGCACCGTATGAGCGACTCAGTCGACACCGTGCTCTCGCCGTCGCGTTCGGCTCGCTGGATGAAACCGGATCGGATCAAAGAGCTGACCCTGGTCGGCATCATCACGGCGTCGGTCCTGGTCTTCAGCCTGTTGATCGACAACTACCTCAGCGGCCGATTCTTCAATCGGATCACAACGAGCGTCGTTATCGTCGCCATCCTGGCCGCCGCACAGACGTTGGTGCTCATCACCCGCAACATCGACCTCTCCGTCGGGTCGATCGTCGGCGTGGCCGCCTACCTCACCGGCGACTTTCTCGGAGCGAACAATTGGGCAGGTCCTCTCATCGCTGTCCTCGTGGCGATGCTGATCGGGGCTGTCTTTGGATCGTTCAATGGGGTTCTCGTCGCGTATGGGCGGGTACCGGCGATCATCGTGACGCTGGGGACCCTGGCCCTGTTCCGCACCATGCTGAGTCTGTACGCAGGCGGTCAGAACATCACCGCAGATTCTCTCCCCGACTGGGTTCTCGAACTGAACCGGGTCACCGTCGTGAGCATCGGTGGGCTCGATCTCCGCCTCGTCTTCCTCATCGCCATCCTCGTGTTCGTCGTCCTCCAGTGGGCTCTCGCCAGGCTTCGCTCGGGGAGAAGGCTGTACGCCATCGGCTCCAATCCCGAAGCGGCGAAACAGGCAGGGTTACCAGAGCAGCGACTCGTGTTCTGGACTTTCGTCGGTTCCGGAGCACTCGCTGGACTTGCCGGATTCATGTTCCTGGCGCGCATCGGGACGATCAGTGCAACGGCGGGCGCCGGGTTGGAGCTCGAATCGGTGGCGGCTGCCGTTGTCGGAGGCGTCAGCATCTTCGGTGGGTCCGGCACGATGGTGGGCGCGCTGCTCGGTGCGACGCTCATTGAGACGCTCGAACTCAGTCTCGTACGGGTCCCACAGGTGAGCGAGTTCTGGCGCGACGCCCTCCTCGGGATCCTCATCCTGGCCGGCGTCTTGCTCGACTTCACCCTTCACAAGCGGCTCGGTCGACGCTTGACCGCGGCTGCTCGTACCGATGCTGGTGGATCACCCCCGACGACGATTGGCGCACGTCGGAGAGCCGGGAAGGGGTCTTCCGATGCGTGATTGGGCGGCGCGACACCGATGGGAGACCGTGCTCGGGGGGATTCTCCTCGCAACGATCGTCGTCAACGCGACCCTGTCGCCCTTTTTCCTCGGCTTCGGCAACTTCATCAACCTCTTCTGGCTGTCGATCGAGAAGATCATCGTCGTGGTGGCCATGACGTTCGTCATCATCAACGGCGAGATCGACCTTTCGGTCGCTTCGGTGATGGGCTTCTCAGCGGCGGTAATGGCATCTGCCTTCGCCGGAGGGGACATACCGTTCGCCGTCGCCATCGTGTTGGGGCTCCTTGCCGGTGCCGCAGCAGGCTTGGCGCAGGGGTTCTTGATCGCCCGGGTTGGGCTTCCATCCCTTGTGGTCACCCTTGCCGGGCTGATCGGCTTCCGCGGTGCAGCACGGGTTCTTCTCGAAGACCGGTCGGTTGGTGATTTCCCCGAGTGGTTCGATCGGCTCGGCCAACAGCCGCTGATCGGCTCTATTCCTCTGGCGCTGATCATCTTCTTTTCACTTCTCGCGGTCGCGTGGATCATCCTCGAACGGGGCACCTTTGGCCGAAAGGTGTACGTCATCGGCAACAGCGCCGACGTTGCCCGCTACTCAGGCGTCGGCGTTTCCAGCGTCAAGCTGCGCATCTTCGTTGCATCCGGACTTGCTGCCGGCTTGGCAGGCGTCCTGTTTGCTGCTCGCCTCGGATCGGTGCGCGGCAGCCTCGGGGAGTTCTTCGAGCTGGACATCATCACGATGGTCCTGCTCGGCGGAGTCAGCATCTTCGGCGGCTCCGGCAGCATGTTGGGGGTAGCCCTCGCCATGTTCACCGTCCTCAGCATCAGGAACGGTCTGGGGCTGGCCAACGTCGACGGGATCATCCAGACCGGGGTCGTAGGGCTGCTGTTGATCGGGTCCGTCCTCGTCCCCAATCTTCTCGAGGGAATACAAAGCCGCCGACCAGCCCCCGAACCGTGACACGGATCGGGTCGAAGAGGCCCGCAAAGGAGGAAACGCGCTTGCAGCGAGGACCACAGGACAACCAACCGGGGAAATGAGTGAGGAGACACCATGAGTAGATGGCTGAAAGTGATGGCGGCGCTGTTTGCGTTTGCCCTGTTATCCGCGGCGTGCAGCAGCTCGGACGACACCACGACGACGACTGCTGCACAGACGACGACCTCGTCGGGCACTGCGGTTGTGTCGATTGAGGGCGCTGGGTCGATAACGGCGACGTTCCTGCCGAAGTGCACGAACATCGCGGTGTTCCCACAGGCGAACTCGGGTGCCGAGGAGGCAGCCGCCGAACTGGGTTCGGAAACGGCCGCTTTTGTTGGACCGGCAGATTGCGGTGACGCCACCGGACAGATCGAGTTCATGACGAACGCAGTGACCCAGGGCGTTGGAGCCATCATGATTTCCAACAACGCGGGTGATGAGCTTGCGCCATCGGCACAGGCTGCCGCTGACGCCGGTATACCTGTCGTCAGCTGGGACTCACCGATTCCTTCGGCCGAGGGTGAGAGTGTGTTCATCGCCCAGGTCGACTTCGATGAGACCGGGTTGGTGATGGCGGAGATGGCCCTGGACATTCTGGGTGCCGATGGCGGCCAGTTCGCCATTCTGTCGGCGACACCGGAGGCAGCGAACCAGAACGCGTGGATCGCAGCGATGGAAGAAGCACTCACCGCCGACGACAAGTTCGCCAGCCTCGAGCTGGTCGACACCGTTTACGGCAACGACGTCGCCGAGGACTCGGTGACCCAGGCGCTGGCACTGGCCGACCAGTACCCGGATCTCGGGTTGATCATGGCACCGACAACGGTCGGAATCGTTGCCGCGGCACAGGCCATGACCCAAGAAGGGCTCTGTGATCAGATCAAGGTATCTGGTCTCGGCCTGCCAGACGAGATGCGAGCGTTCACCGAAAGCGGTTGCGCACCCCAGTTTGCGCTGTGGAGCTTCGTCGACCTTGGCTACCTTGCCTACTACGTGGCATATGGGATTGCCACCGGTCAGATCGAGGCAGCCGACGGCGTCACGTTCGAAGCGGGACGCATGGGCCAATACACCATCACGGCCGACCCCACTCGCGACGCGGGTCTGCGCGTGCTGATGGGACCATTCACCGTCTACAACGCCGACAACATCGGC
>JAZGCP010000164.1:0-4628 GCA_036477035.1 Acidimicrobiia bacterium
GTCTTCCATGGAGCGGAGGCTGCAGTCTGAGGAGATCGAACGCCGACTTACCCAGTTTCGTGAGATGTTGCGCTCCGAGATTCGGAAGCGTCTGGTTGCCGACCGCGGCCCCCAGGCGGTAGCGCGCACATTGCGCCGCCCGCTGGTTGAGGACGTCGATCTGATGTCGGCGACGCGGGACCAGCTCGTCGAGGCGGAGCGAGTGGTACACCCGCTGAGTCGCCGGCTGGCCACGAGGTTGTCGCAGCGACGGCGACAGGGCAACAGAGGTCGCTTGGACATACGACGAACGATGCGGGCGTCGCTGTCGACCGGCGGCGTGCCGGTCGATCCCCATTTCAGGAGGCCGCGTCCGGGGAAACCGGAAATCGTGCTGCTGTGTGACATCTCAGGTTCGGTGGCGACCTTTGCCCGATTCACCATGCAGATCGTCTATGCGATCGCGGCACAGTTCAGTCGAGTGAGGAGCTTCGCATTCATCGACGGGATGGATGAGGTCACATCGTTCTTCGGGCCGGGGGTGGACTTTCCGACCGCCATGCGCCGCATCGGAGCGGAGGCCGAAGTGGTGTGGTTAGACGGTCACAGTGACTATGGAAATGCGTTCGGTGCCTTCCGCGATCGATTCTTGGAGGACGCCGTGACCAGACGGACCACCGTGATCGTGACCGGAGATGCTCGCAGCAACTACCACGATGCCAATGTCGAGGCGCTGCGCGACATTTCTCGGAGTTCGCGAGCGCTTTTCTGGCTGAACCCTGAACAACAACGATACTGGGACACCGGCGATTCGATTATGGGGATCTACTCCCCCTGGTGTGACGAGGTGTCTGAGGTGAGGAATCTTCGGCAGCTGGAGCGGTTTGTCGAAAGGGTGGCGATTCCGACGACCCGGCCGATTCGTCCGGTCGCCTGATATTTTCACCTCCTGTGAGGGATTCTTGAGCCTCAAGGTGGGAACGAAGGTGGTCGATAGTTTCCAGGAAGCGGACGTAGGGTTCGCGGAAGGGATCTGTCGTGGCTCAGCGTGTTCTTGTTGTTGAGGACTCCATCGTTATTCAGCGGCTCATCAAGGTCTCGCTGCGCCCGGCTGGTGTCGAAGTCGACACCCGAGAAGATGGACCGACAGGACTCGAGGCCGCTCTCGAGGATCCGCCCGCATTGCTCATCCTTGATGTTGGGCTGCCCCGGATGGACGGATGGGAGGTCTTGGAGCGGATCCGAAACGATGACCGCACCAGCGACCTGAAGGTGCTGGTGCTCACCGCTCACGCTCAAGAAGAAACCCGTGAGCGCGCCGACCGCGGCGGTGCGGATGCGTTTCTCACCAAACCGTTCCGTCCGGACGATCTGAGGGCCGTCGCGCTGTCGCTTCTGGGAGACTCCGGGCTCGAAGTCGGCGTCGCTTAGAGCGCCACCCACTCCCCCTTCCGTTCTTTGCTTTATCCGGATACGGTGATGGCCTTCCTTGCCATCCGTTCTTTTCCTCGTGATCCTCGGGCTGGGATGCCCTCTGCGACCGCCCGTGCCCGGGGGAGTGGTCCGGCCGTTCGCACCGCTTGGTGCATACGGTGGCCATTGGGGTGTCGATCTCGCAGCCGATGAGGGCTCTGTGGTTCGCGCCGCAGATTCTGGTGTCGTGACCTTTGCCGGGCCCGTTGCCGGCCGCCTGTCGGTGACGATCCACCACGGTGGTGGAGTACGGACGTCCTATTCGTATCTGTCCACTGTGCTGGTGTCCGCCGGATCGCCCATCTCGTCGGGTGACATCGTGGGTACCAGCGGAACGCACAATGGGCGTCCCGCGGTGCACTATTCGCTCCGGATTGGCAACATCTACCGAGAGCCTCCGATTCTCAGATGTTTGCTGATACCGGCCGACGGTTTGAGACTGGGTGGAGAATCCGATCCGTCGTCCTATCCTCGCGGCCGTGCGACGCGGCATTCTCGGCGGCACATTCGATCCACCACACTTGGCCCACCTGTTGGGTGGCGAGGCCGCGCATCGGGAACTAGATCTCGACGTGGTCAGCTTCATGCCGGCGGGGTCACCGTGGCAGAAGGCCGAGCGTGATGTCACGGCTGCCTCGGATCGGTGGGAGATGACCGTTCTGGCAACCGGCGGCATCGACTACTTCGAAGCAGATGATCGGGAGGTACGACGGTCTGGATGGACCTACACGATCGACACTCTCGAGTCGCTCGACGATACCGAAGACGTCGTCCTCATTTTAGGAGCAGACACCGCGGCCGGTTTACCGAGTTGGCACCGCGCCGAAGACGTAATGGATCGGGTGACCCTTGCAGTCATTCCTCGTCCGGGCGTCGCACGTGAGGACGTGGCTCGGATCCTGGGGGAGCATCATTGGCTGGATGTCCCCGAACTTCCGGTCAGTGGAACGATGCTGCGACGCAGAGCGCGCCGTGGGGCGAGCATCAGGTTCTTTGTCCCCGAGATGGTTCACGACTACGTGATTCGGCACCGGCTCTATGAGTAGGACCCGCCGCGGGATGCTGGTTGTCGTGGTCATCTCCGTTGCCGTCGGCAGCTTTTTTGCCCGAGCTCAGCTCGGGACCGCAGCGGAGAACGTCTTCGAGGCGGTAGGCGATTGGTCTACGAAACTGCGCGACCTTGCAGCAACCGAGCCGCATTCCGAGGTCGAGTCCCGGACGAGGCAGGGTGAGTCGGCAAGCGTCTTCATCGCCCTCGGGACTGAACCCGACGACACAGCATTCGCGCTGCTCGTGGCCGACCCGGACGGCCCACCGCTCCTGGTCGTCTTGCCGCAGAACCTGCTGGTGGGGGTCCCGGGGTTTGGGGAGTTCCGGCTAGTCGATGCTCTCGTTTTCGGCGGGGAGCAACTAGCCGCCCTGTCTGTCGTCAACGAGTTTGGGATCCGGATCGATGGCGTCGCCGCTCTTCCGAGTGGCTCGGTCAGTGGAGGGCTGCCGGGTCCGGTGGTGGTCGATCTCTCGGTGCCACTGTTTGTGGAGGCACCTGACGGTTCGGTGTCGCGGATCCTCTCGGCCGGACGGACTGAGGTGACGGCGGATTTCGTCGAAACCCTGCTCGTCACGGCCGGTGCCGGTGACTCGTTCGAGTGGATTCAGCGGCAGGGATCGGCGTGGCGCTCCATCCTGGATGCCGTCGGGGAGTCTCCCGGGACGGCGGATCGCATCACGGCTCTCGGTGGCATCGACGCTGCGTTGGCAGCAGATCTCTTGGTGACGGTCGCAGCAGACCCCGATGCTTTCCTGGCGACGATCCCCGTGTCTTCTGCTGAGTCCTCGACGGGTGCGGAGGCACTGGTACCGGCAGGCGATCAGGCCGACGACTTTCTGAGGCAACGCCTCGGCCACCTTCTGCTGCGGCCCGGTGGAAGGCCCCGCCTGGAGGTTCTCAACGGCAACGGACGGATCGGAACCACAGCAGACATATCGGCAATTCTTATTAGAGACGGATTCCATCTGGTGCGGACCGACAACGCCGACGACTTCGACTACGAGGAGACACTGGTGGTGGCGCAGGGAAACCACGCCGAGGACTGGGCGCGTGAGGTCGTGGAAATACTCGGACGGGGATTGCTCTTCCTCGAGGTCCGGGCCCCTTCGGGGGTCGTCGACATCTCTATCATCGTGGGGCACGACATCCCATCCGGGGAAGGGTGATCCTTCATCGCAATCCATCCTGAGACATCCAGTACGGCCCAGGTCGCGGCCGGTGCTATTGATGACAAGAAGGGCCTCGACATAGCCCTCCTGGACGTCTCCGGGCTCATCGTGCTCACCGATGTCTTCATCATCGCCAGCGGGACCTCGCGGCGGCATGTGATGACTCTTGCCGAGGAGACGGGGTTGCAACTCAAGACTCACGATCGGCGACCGCTGCGGCGCGAAGGCATGGAGGATGGGACCTGGGTTCTGCTCGACTACGGCGACGTGGTGGTCCACCTCTTCGACGTGGAGACCAGGGCCTATTACGACTTGGAGCGCCTGTGGGCCGATGCCCCGCGCCTGGCCTTCGAGCCGGCAGTTCAGTAATCGACGACTGATACACTGCCGCCCGCTCGGGGGTGTAGCTCAGCTCGGCAGAGCACTTGCATGGCATGCAAGGGGTCAGGGGTTCAAATCCCCTCACCTCCACTTGAGAAGGCCCTTGTGTCACAAGGGTTTCCGGCCCTTAGCGGTTGAGCCGAACGATCTTCGGTCCGTCCAAAGTCCGCGAGGAGTCCGCGAGAGACCGCGCTCGGGCCACCTCGAGGGCATTGGCAGCTTCCTTGTCCCGCCCCTGGAAGAGGTGTCCGTAGACGTCATAGGTCGTGCGGATCGAAGCGTGGCCGAGGCGCTTCGAGACCACATACGGGTCCTCTCCTGCTGCTATGAGGAGCGCCACGTGGGTGTGGCGCAGGTCGTGCGGACGCATCGGCTCACCGACCGATTGCCGTACCGCCGGATACCACATCCGCCTCCGAAACTGGTTGAGCCGGAGCCGTCCACCCTCCGGAGCGGTGAACACGTAGCCGTCCTCACCCGGGTGCGCCGCCAGGTGCGCCGCCAGTTCCTCGGCGAGGAAGGCAGGAAAGCTCACCGTGCGGCGAGCAGCCGGTGTCTTGAGCGGCTCCTCGACC
>JAZGCP010000165.1:0-2673 GCA_036477035.1 Acidimicrobiia bacterium
GCCTGGTTGATGTTTTGCACTGCTTGTGAGGCGGCGCCCTTGAGCAGGTTGTCGAGCGTCACCGCGATGCCGACGCGCCGCGGATCGTCGGCATCGACCGAGAAGCCACCGATCGTCGCTCCCACCCGCCCGGCTGCATCCCGCGGTAGAGGTACATCGGGCTGAACCGCTATGAGTGGATCATCGTCGAAGTGAGTCGAGTACCTCCCGAGCAACGAACCGACATCAGTCGGTCCCGCCAACTCTGCCAGGACGGTCGCCACGAGTCCACGTTCAAATGGGGCGACGCTCGGAGCGAATCGAACTCGTCGTCCGAACTGATGGCTGATCTCCCGCTCATGCATGTGCCCGGCCAGGTGATACGGCATCACGTTGTCGCGCAGAAGTGCTTCGTCGTTTTTCGGCGACGGCTCGGTACCCGCCCCGCTGTAACCGGAGACACCAAATACCGACGGCTCTGCAGCAAGCATCGAGGCCACGGGAGCCAAGGCGAGCATCGCAGCGGTGGCGTAACACCCCGGATTGGCGATCCGGGTTGCACCGGAGAGGTCACCGCGGTGCAACTCCGGGAGTCCATAGATCCAGTCGTCGTCAAAGCGGTGATCGGCACTCAGATCCACCACAACCGTGTCGGACGCGATCGCAGCCAGGTATTCGGCCGAGTACCCGTTGGGGAGCGCCAGCACAACGACATCGGCACCCTGCGCGGCCACGGTCACCGGCGACGCATCGATAAATACCTGCTCGCCAGACCAGTCGGGAACGGCCTCGCTGAGGAGACGCCCAGCACGACTTCGAGAGGCGGCAAACGCCATCGATAGTCGTGGATGCGAGGCAACCAGGGCCAACAACTCCCTGCCGGCATAACCGCGCGCTCCAACCAGTCCGACGGTCAAAGTCCGGCCCATCTCAGCTGCCTCCCGCCGCGCTCGGCCGATGCAAGTCACCGGCATCAACGGTTACGGGCAGCCGCAGCGCCAGATCCCGGCAATCGGCGATCTCCTCGGCCGACTCGATGCCGTACCAAAACACAACCCACTCGGCGTGCCGCCAACTTCCCTCGGCCTTCTTGAAGTACCAGGCGTTGAACGGATTACCGGCGCGCGACCGCCAAAACAGCCGGGGCGTGTCCTCCTTGATGCGGTTCCACAGCGAGGCTCCGAGTCCAGCCCCCTGCGACTCGGCAGTCACTGCAAACTTGTCGAGGTAGGCCATGCCCTGCTCCTCGGTCAGAATCGCGACGGCCGAGTAATCCGACGCCAGATAGATCCGAAGCGGGTCGAGGTTCTTGAGGTATTCGGGACTCACGGTGCGACCAAAGGCTTTCTCCAACAGGGCGTGAATGGCTTCCAGATCGAGACCCGACAGATCCGGATGGATCTCGATCGTCTCACCCTGCCGCACCAGTGTGCCGCTGCCACGGTCGGTAAAGAGCTCGCCTGCCAGGTGTTCCGGACTGGTGATCGATACCGAGGATGTCCGCGGCAGAACATCCAGCACTTGCTTGATCTCTCGCAATTTGAGGGCCATGCCACCGGTGACCCAGTGCTCTCGAATCAAGCGGTCGTAGTCCTCGACGAGGTTGATCGCAGGGATGGTGGTACCGGTTTCGTCGAGCAGTCCCCCAGTCGGGGTGAGGAACACGAGCTTGTGGGGCTCGATCGCAAGCGCCAACGACCGGGCCGCAACGTCGGCGTTGATATTGAGGATTTGCCCGCTCGACGTCTCGCCCACACAGGCAACAACCGGGATCTGCTTGGTTCGGATCGCCGCGGTAAGCGGCTCGAGATGAACCCGATCGACTTCACCCACCATGCCCAGGCGCTCGCTGTCGAGCCAGGACGCCTCGAATACGCCTCCAGTTATCGGCCGAGCCGGAGCGTTCCTCTCCGCAAGGGCGTCGACCAACCTGAGATTTTCGGCGTGTATGACCTGACGCATGATCTGGAGGATCTCCGGCGAGGTGACCCTCATCCCATCGATCCGCTCCGTTTCCAGCGAGGCCTCTTCGATCGCCGAATCGAGTTGGGGACCGGCACCGTGCACCACAACCGGATAGAGGCCCATTCGATGGAGGAAGGCCAGCGCTGAGGCGACCTCGTCCAGATCGTCGCGCAACACGCCTCCCCCGACTTTGACGATCGCAAACTTGACCGGATCGATGCTGGTGAACCGCTGCAGATATCGCTCGATCTCGGCTCGATCGGCCAAGTTGACGAGCAAGTTACGCAGGACTTCGGGCATCTGGTTCACGAACCCGACCTTCGCCGTCGCACAGTGGAGAGCGCGACCATTCCCGGCTCCGGTCCGCCGGAAGGAGCCGACGCATTCGATTTGCGGTGGTACTGCCGATTCACGAGACCCGTTTGTACCAGGATGGAGTTCCAGAGGGCGAACTCTCCACCGATCCCGCCGGCAATCGGGTGTTCTTCTCGGTAGGGCCGGGTGTTCCCACCGCTACCTCGGCAACTGTCGAACGCTTCGGGCGCAACACAACGATAACTGATAGAGATGAACCGGCGAGACGAGCAGTCTCCCGCCCTCAGCACACCTGCTGCGGCGGAGAGGTCGAACCGCGTCGCCAAGCGCGCGGCAGCACCTTGATCTCGGCTTCGGCCGGAGCGGCCGCCGTCAAACGCCGGCGACCGATTCCTCTCGCTCATGGGCAGCCGC
>JAZGCP010000166.1:0-7635 GCA_036477035.1 Acidimicrobiia bacterium
CGTTGGCGTTTAACCTGATCTGGATATGGCATCACGGAAGCCTGCCCGCAGCCGGGGCTCTGGGCGGGGCCGGGCGACCGGAAGCACAACCAAGAAGAAGTCGAAGGCCAAGCCACCGCGTCGCTCAATGCTGGCGGCGATGCGGGAGCGAATGCGGTCCGGCTTCGGGCGTCAGGCCGATGATGTGTGGGGGATCGTCCTCATTGTTCTCGGCGTGATCGTGGCCCTGGCCTACTTCGGGTTGGCCGGTCCGGTCGGAAGCGTCGTCGTCGCCGCTTCGGAGCTCTTGTTCGGCGTGTGGGGATACGCGATCTCCCCGGTCTTGGTCGTGCTCGGCGGGTTGTTGGTCGCCGCCCGACCTCGTACCGACTACGGGCGTATCGCCGCAGGTTTCGTCATCACGTTCCTGTCTTCGCTCGGGATGTTCCATCTCATGACAGGGGCGATCTCGTTGGCAGACTCGGTCGATCTGGTCAAAGAGCGCGGCGGCGCGGTCGGCTCGCTGGTCGCTTTCCCGTTGCGGCGGGTCGTCGGTTTCTGGGGTGCCTTCGTCATCCTGGTGTCGTTTACGGCTCTCGGAGTCCTTCTGATGACCCGAACGACCGTGCTCGACGCCGGTCGAACCCTGTTCCACAGCGTCGGCTCGGGTTGGAAGCGTCTGGTGTCTCGGCCGGTGCGTCGTCGGCGACCGACGGTGGAAGTCAGGAGTATCGAGCCCCACATCCGCCTGGTTCGCTCGCAGCCGGAGCCGCCGGTGCAGATGTCCAAGGAGACGCCCAGAGCCGCAGAGCAGAAGCGGAAGCCGCAGCCGGTTGGCGCCGCGGCGAGTCCGCCATCGACGCCCGGATACGAACTGCCACCACCTGAGTTGTTGGCGTTCGGTGGGGGAGCCGGGCAGAGCAAGCGAGCACTCGACGAGACGGCCCGCGAGTTGGAAGACACGCTCGTCCAGCACGGCGTCAATGCCCGTCTGACCCGGATCGTTCCCGGACCGACCGTGACCAGGTACGAGATCGAGCTTGCGCCGGGGGTAAAGGTGGCCCGGGTCACCAGTTTGGCCCACGACATCGCATACGCATTGGCCACCCCCGATGTACGGATCCTGGCGCCGATTCCGGGCCGGAGTGCGATCGGGGTGGAAGTTCCCAACAAGCGGCGACAGCTGATCACGCTGGGTGACATTCTCCGCAGCCCCGAGGCAAAGGAGGCCACCCACCCGCTCGACGTCGGGCTCGGGATGGACATTTCGGGTGCTGCATCGATGCTGAACCTCACCGAGCTGCCCCACGTGCTCATCGCCGGATCCACCGGGGCAGGCAAATCGTCTTGCATCAATGCATTCGTGACCTCGATTCTGATGCGCACCACGCCGGAGGAGGTGCGGCTGATCCTCGTTGATCCGAAGCGGGTCGAACTCGGTCAATACAACGAAGTTCCTCACCTCCTGACCAGGGTGATCACCAACCCCAAGAAAGCTGTCGATGCCCTGGAGTGGGCGGTGCGGGAGATGGATCGGCGCTACGACCTGCTGGCCGAGGCCGCGGTGCGAGACATCCCCGGCTACCACGACAAGTACGACACCGGTCAACTCGACGCGGAACGGTTTGACAGATTCCCGTACATCGCGATCGTGGTCGACGAACTCAACGACCTGATGATCGTGGCCGGACGAGCCGTCGAAGACGCCATCGTCCGGATCGCCCAAATGGCGCGAGCCGTCGGAATTCACCTCGTGTTGGCGACACAACGCCCGTCGGTCGATGTGATCACAGGTGTGATCAAAGCCAATGTGCCGTCACGCCTTGCCTTCTCGGTCGCCTCGCAAGCCGATAGCCGGGTCATTCTCGACTCGTCGGGAGCCGAGAAGCTCATCGGCCTCGGCGACATGATCGTGGTCACCGCCCGCGACCCGAAGCCAGAGCGGATCCAGGGCGCATGGGTCAGCGAGGAGGAGATCCATGCAGTGGTCGAATGGGTCAAGGCGCAACGGGAGGCTCGCTACGACAAGTCCGTCTTCGAAGAGGCCGCGGCGCAGAGCGCCGAACTGGCCGGATTCGACGGCGAGGATCCCGACATCATGCGCCAAGCCATCGACCTCGTCGTTCGATCCCAGCTGGGGTCTACCTCGATGCTGCAGCGCAAGCTTCGCATCGGGTTCGCCCGAGCGGGCCGGGTAATGGACATCTTGGAGAACAAGGGCATCGTGGGCCCCTCTGAAGGTTCCAAGGCGCGCTCGGTGCTCGTCAGTCCCGACGACCTGGATTCGATCTTCTCGGTGGACGCCTGAAGGCACTCTCCAGTCTCCAGCCTGATTAGCCTCGCCTCGCCATGGAACCAATACGCTTGCTCGACGTCGATGGCACGCTGCTGGGAGACGCGCCCGTCGACCTCGACGAGACCCGCCGGCTGTTCGGCGCGATGGTCGCGGCCCGCGCCTACGACACCAAGTGCACCGCCATGCAGGTACAGGGGCGGTTGGCGACCTACGCCCCGTTCGAAGGTCAGGAGGCAGCGCAGATCGGTTCGATCGCCGCGCTGCGCGCCGATGACTGGGTGGTGGCTACCTATCGCGATGCAGCCGCCATGTGGTTCCAGGGGTACCCATGGATGAACCTCTTTCTCGGACGGATGGGTGATGAGCGCGGCGGCGCCCCGCCCCAGGATGTGAACGTCTTGCCTCCTTCGATAACGGTCGGGGCTCACATGATCCATGCGGTCGGCATTGGTTGGGGCGAGTCGCTTCAGGGATCGGATCGAGTCGCTATGACATTCTTTGGTGACGGGGCGACATCGGAGGGTGACTTCCACGAAGCGATGAATTTCGCCGGCGTCTTTGCCACACCCACTGTGTTCCTATGTCAGAACAATGGCTTCGCCATTTCGATGCCTCGTCGACGCCAGACGGCTGCCGAGTTGCTCACGGACAAGGCGATCGGGTACGGAATGCCCGGCGTACTCGTCGACGGGAACGATCTGTTTGCGATGATCGGAGCGGCCCGCGAGGCGGTTGCACGAGCTCGTGCTGGTGGCGGACCGACCTTCATAGAGGCTCTTACCTTTCGTGTCGGTCCCCACACGACGACGGATGACGCTGCTCGGTATCGCAGCGATGACGTGGTCGAAGAATGGCGTCGGCGCGATCCGATCGACCGTGTTCGCTTGTATCTCCAGCGCTGCGACGGGTGGGACGAGGCTTGGGAGACCGAAGTGTCCGAATCGGCGCGAGACGTGATCGAGGAGGCGGTTGCTGCTGCGGAGTCGGTCGAACCGTTCGAGTCGGGGGCGATCTTTGACCGCATGTACCTGACCCCAACGTCGGCGATGGTCCGCCAACGGGCCGCCTTGCGCCGGGACGGTGGCAATGACTGAGTTGAACCTGGCTCAGGCGATCAACAGTGCTCTCGATCTGGCGCTGGCGAACGATGAGAGCGTTGTCCTATTTGGTGAGGATATCGGCGTGACCGGAGGGGTGTTCCGGGTTACCGATGGCCTACATGAGCGCTACGGGAGCGATCGCGTCATCGATGCCCCCGTCGCCGAATCCGGCATTGTCGGTGCTGCGTTGGGGATGGCGATTTCCGGCATCCGGCCCGTCGCCGAGATCCAATTCCTCGGATTCGCCTACCCGGCTTACGACCAGATAGTGAGCCACATCGGCCGAATCCGGAATCGGTCGAACCATCGCTTCAGTGCGCCGCTGGTCATCAGGATCCCGTTCGGCGGGGGGATCGGCGCCGCCGAACATCACAGTGAATCATCCGAGGCCATCTTCGCCCACACTCCCGGCATCAAAGTGGTGGTTCCTTCGACCCCGTATGACGCCAAGGGGATGCTTCTGGCGGCCATCGCCGACCCTGATCCTGTGATCTTCCTAGAGCCGATTCGGTTGTATCGGGCCGTCAAACAGCAGGTTCCCGACGATGACTACGTAGTCCCGCTGGGTGCGGCCACGACCGTCAGGGAGGGATCTGACGTCTCTCTCTTCTCTTACGGTGCCATGGTCAGAGAGGCCCGGCGCACTGCCGAGGCTCTCTCCGGCGAGGGAATTTCGGTGGAGGTGATAGATCTGCGGTCGCTGGCCCCCCTCGACGAGGATGCGATCATCGCGGCGGCACGACGTACCGGCCGGGTCGTTGTGGCCACCGAGTCACCTCGCACTGCCGGGATGGCCTCGGAGGTCGCTGCCGTTGTCCAGGAGCGGGCGCTGTACTCGTTGTTGGCTCCGGTAGAGCGGGTCACCGGGTGGGACACGGTCGTGCCGCTCAAGCGGACCGAGCATCATCATGTTCCGGGGCCCGACAGGATTGCGGCTGCGGTCCGTCGGGTGATGGACGCCTGATGGCACTCGAATTCCGTCTCCCCGATATCGGCGAAGGTCTGATCGAGGCCACCGTGGTCAGGTGGCTGGTTCCGCTGGGCGGGTCGGTGGGGATCGACGAACCGATGGTTGAGATCGAAACCGACAAGGCAGTCGTCGAGATCCCTGCCCCGAGGGCCGGGATCATTCTGCATCATGGCGTCTCCGAGGGTGTCACCGTCGCCGTCGATGAGCTCCTCGTCGTGATCGGTGACCCCGGCGAGGAGTGGGTGCCGGGACCGGACCCGGCGCGGTCGGCGCCGGGTTCCAGGTCGGCGGTGGCATCCGATGTCGCGCCGATCGTGGGCACCCTCGAGCAGGCGGAGAACATCGACGAAGAATATGCGCCGTTGCCCCCTCAAGCCCTGCCGTTGGTACGCAGGCTGGCGGTGACTCTCGGAGTAGACCTGGGGTCGGTCGCTGCTTCTGGACCCGGTGGTCGTATCACTCGCCAGGACGTCGAGGGGTCGGCTCAGGCCGTTGGCCCCGTTGAGCGAGTCCGAATGAGCCCTACCCGGCTCGCCATCGCTCGCAATCTGACTCGGTCATGGCAGGAGATCCCGCACGTTACGACCTACGGCGAGGCAGCTGCCGAACCGATGCTCGCCGAGCGCCAGCGCCTCGCAGACGAGTCGGGGCTTCAGGTGCCACTCGAGGCTTTGCTCATGCGTCTGGTCGTTCCGCTCCTCCGGGAGTTCCCGGAGTTCAACGCCACCGTCGACGGAGACGAGGTGTTGTACCGCAAGGCCTACGACATCGGGTTTGCCGTCGATACGCCCAACGGGCTATTGGTGGCCGTCGTTCGCGACTTGGAGGAACTCGACGTCGCATCGACTGCGGCCGAGATAGTTCGCCTGGCCTCTGCAGCCAGGGAGCGAAAGATCACTGCCGCCGAGATGCGAGGCGCAACATTCACAGTGTCCAATATCGGTGCCGTGGGCGGACGGTTCGGAACGCCGATCATCCCTTATGGCACGTCCGCGATCCTGTCGATGGGCAGAGCCGACTTACGGCCTGTTGTTCGTGACGGACGGCTCGGAGTGGGCCGCGAATTCCCCCTCTCACTGTCGTACGACCATCGAATCATCGATGGGGCAGGAGGTAGAGCGTTCATGGGTTCACTCATCGGGTCGATCGAGGAGGGTTCGTGAGCAAGCTCGACCAGATTCTCGCCGAGCTGGCGTCGATCCGGGTTCGGCTCGAGGAAGCTGTCGACGCAGACGTGCGGCTGGACTTGCAGGAACGCCGCCAGGAGCTGCACCGGGAGGCACGCCAGGCCGCTCCGAATCCGCGCGCCGAACTAGAGCGACAACTCGATCGGCTGGACAAGGCCTGGGACCGGCTGCAAAAACAACGAATCGACGTCGTCAAGCAGGCCGGAGATCTCGCGGCGGGGAACTTCGGGTTTACGGCCGATGCGGTGCGACTCAATCAACAGATCGACGTGGCGTCCGGGCGCGAGGAATTAGAGCGTCGGATTCGGGAGCTAAAGGCGAAACTGGCAGCGATGGAGTAAGTCGGTTCCTGCGGAACCTTCCGCAATTAGCAATTAGCAATTAGCAATTAGCAATTAGCAATTAGCAAGAGAAGACCGGGCTATCGCTTGCGTATTGCGTATTGCGTATCGACCGGTTGCAACCGTGCTGGCGGTAGCGTGACCGCCATGCCCGGAACGATTCACGACGAGCATCCTTTTGCCGATCCGGAGGATCGGCGCGATCCGATCCGTCGCTTCCGCGGTCGGTTGTCGTCGCCGGTGACGGTTGTCACCGCCGGCAAGGATGGGGGGTGGTCGGGCCTGACCGTGTCGTCATTGCTGGTCGCCGCAGAGGAGGAGGCGCGAATCGATTTCGTGCTGGGCCCGGACAGCTACCTGTGGGATGCGATCCGTAATACGGGGCGGTTCGTTGTCCACATCCTGGAGACTTCGCAGCGTATGTTGTCAGATAGGTTCGCCGGCGTCGCACCCAGCCCGGGCGGACCGTTCGTCGACTTGGAAGTCGAGAATTCCGAGCATGGTCCGGTGTTGAGTGTTTGTCCGTCGCGGGCGTATTGCAGTCTCGAGTCGGTGCGTGAGGGCGTCGGCCACCTGTTGGTCGAAGGGACGATCGAATCGGTAGAACTCCATGATCTGGACGCACCGCTGCAGTGGTTTCGTGGTTCCTATCGGTCGCTGGCCGACCGTTGACCGATTCCTAGACTCGCCCCATGACCAGTGACGCCCCCACCGTGTGGCTGACGACGCTGGGTTGCGCCAAGAATCAGGTCGATTCCGACAAGATCTCCGCCCAGCTGGCCGGCGCCGGCTATCAGGAGGCCGGCTCGATGGATCAGGCGGACGTCGTCATGATCAATACCTGCGCATTCATCGAGGCCGCTCGACAGGAATCGATCGACGCCGTCCTCGATGCGACCGTCCGCAAGCGAGACGACGCTCGGGTGGTGGTCATCGGCTGTATGGCACAGCGATATGAATCCGAGTTGGCAGATGCGCTTCCCGAGGTGGACGATGTGGTGGGGATCGACAGCTACGGCGAGTTGGTGGGCCGTCTCGATGCCATGACCGAGTGGCAGCCGATCCGGCTGGTTTCGAGCCCGATGGACATACTCTACGAAACCCGCCGGCCCGCTCCCAAGACGCCCTTTGCCTACGTCAAGGTGGCCGAGGGCTGCGACAAGGCGTGCACCTTCTGTGCCATCCCACAGTTCAGGGGAAAACAGCGTTCGCGGCCGCCGGTGAACATCCGATCGGAGGTCATCGATCTGGTCGATCAGGGTGTGGGTGAGATCGTGCTGGTGGCCCAGGATCTTGCAGCCTATGGAAGGGACATCGCAGCGCCTGGAGGAATCGTCGATCTACTCCAATTTCTCGGCGATGTGGACGGGTTGCGACGGCTTCGCCTGCTGTATCTGTATCCGAGGGAGATCAGTGAGCGACTGATCACCGAGATGGCGGAGAACCCGCTCATCGCTCCGTACTTCGACTTGAGCTTGCAGCACTCGTCGTCCCGGCTGCTGCGCGCCATGAAACGTCCCGGAAGCGGAGAGACCCACCTGGACATGATCGCCAGAATCAGAGCTGCAACCGACACGGCGGCGATGAGATCCTCGTTCATCGTCGGATTCCCCGGAGAGACCGAAGCGGACGTCGACGGGTTGGCCGAGTTCCTCGAGGAAGCGCGTCTCGATTGGGCGGGCTTCTTTCCGTATTCGGCAGAAGAAGGCACCCCGGCTGCCGAACTCGCCGATCGTATTCCCGACGCCGTCGCCATGGAGCG
>JAZGCP010000167.1:0-5196 GCA_036477035.1 Acidimicrobiia bacterium
CGTACCCGTCGTCCATTTCCACGGGAAGCGTGACGCTGAGAATCTGCTCGGGTTGGAATAACCATTCCGCCATACCGCGCCATCCGTCGAGGTCGCCGATGAACGGAGTCGCCAAATCGAATTGGCGGCGCGCCACATGATGCGGGTTGAGATCCTCGGTCATCGCACCTCCCCTGGATTCCCCTCATGGTCGCCGGTTGGTCGACCTGTGACCAGGGGCCAATGGCCCCGACGTGAGGCTAGGTGGCCCGTCGTGATCCTGCAGGGAGTCAGGAGTCAAGAGACCGGGGACGGCAGGAGAGGTGGGAACTGTGAGCCGACCAAGAGCATTCCGGATTGCGCATGGCGGACTCAGGTCTCTGGACTCCAAACTCAGGACTCCAGACTCAGGACTACCTGGCCTCCACCATGATGCAGGCGTTTGCGAGGTAGTTGAAGTCGTTGGCGGAGAGGTATTCGAGTACGGCGTCGTCTTCGGCACCGGGCTGAATCCATACGTTGGTGTAGCCGAGCTCGAGACATTCGGCCAGGACATCGAGCGTCCTGGGGGGAGGGACGACGAAGTCGACGATCGTCGGCGTCTCCGGCAGGTCGCGGACCGAGTGCCAACACCGATCGCCGTCTACTTCATCGCGATAGGGGTTGACCGCGAACACAGTGAATCCCTTCGACTTCAGGTCGCGATAGATCGTGCCGCCGTATTTGGTGGGGTGATCGGTCGCTCCGATGACCGCCACGGTGGTGCCGGGTCGGTGGAGCAATGTTGGGATGTCCGGTGTGGATGATTTGGTTGTCGTCATCGCCGTGAACAACCTCGCTGGATCGGAAGAGATTCCCGCGACAGGTTAAAGGGCGCGCCTGCGGGTGTGAACTCGGTGACCTCGAGCTTGAGCTCGGGGTTAAACCCCGATGGGCGTATGGCGGACCGCCATACGATGACGCCAGAGTCCGCTAGCTGGGCGGACGCTCTAAGCGGCGTCGAACCGACTTCGAGTCGGGCGCTCAGTCGGATAGCTTCTGGGGCATGAATCGGGCGAGGCTGCTCTTTGCTGGTTTTCTGGCGACGATCTTGGTTGCATCGGCATGTGGCAGCGATGTCGACTCTGAGCCGGCCCCGGTTACCGCCGCGATCGCCACTCCCGGACTTCCGCACGTCTACACCGGCCCAGACGGTGTCAGCTCCACGGTCGAGTCCGCAGCGCGCATCGTCACCCTCAGCGGCGACTTCAGCGAGATCATCTCGAGTCTCGGCCTCGGGGAGAATCTCGTCGGTGTCGACCTCAGCAGCGTCTTCCCGGCAGACGAGATGCGCTCCAAGCCAAAGGTGGGCGTCGAGTTCCGGTTGTTCGCCGAACCGATCCTGGCGTTGGACCCGACCGTCGTCATCGGTGACGTAGATGCTCGACCTCCCGAAGTGATCGAACAGGTGAGAGCCGCCGGAGTCCCGGTCGTCATAATGCCTCGTCTGGTGGGCGTTGACGCTCCCGCCGAAAAAATTCGCCTTGTTGCACAGATCCTCGGAATCGGAAATGTCGGCAATAGCTTCGCCGCCTCCGTTCAAGCAGAGGTTGATGCTGCTCTGGCCAGAGTGGCTGACGCGGTTTCGAGACCACGCGTCGCCGTTGTCTATATCGCCACCCAGGATCAGGTCCTGTTGCTCGGCGACAACACCGTGTTCGAGGGGCTGCTTGCTGCGGTCGGCGCCGAGGACGTCGGACCTCGGGCGGGTGTCGATGGGTTCGTACCCCTGACAGCGGAGGCGATCGTGGCAGCCGCGCCTGAGGTGATCATCACGGCCAGGCGTGGGTTCGATGATCGGGGAGGTCTCGAGGGTTTCTTGGAGATCCCGGGAATAGCCCAAACTCCGGCGGCCGCCACCGGCAGCGTGCTGGTTTACGACGATTCCTTCCTGCTTTCGCTCGGCCCCAGGAGCGGCAGGCTCTTGGATCTGATCATCAGCGATCTGCATCCCGAGCTGGCGCTCCCGTGAGCGAATCTCAGGTGTGGCGGATTCCGGTGGTGGTTCTGTTCGGTGGTCTGGTCCTGGGTTTGATCGGAGCGATGGGCCTCGGCCTCGGGATGGGGGCAGTCGAAATCAGCCCGACCCAGGTGTTTGCCATCTTGCTCGACCACCTCGGGGTCGACAGCGCCACAGAATTCTCGACTACTCAGGACGCGGTGCTGTGGTCCATTCGTCTGCCGCGGGTCATGCTGGGGATTGCCGTCGGTGGGGCCCTGGGTGTCGCCGGAGCGGCCTTTCAGGGAATCTTCCGTAACCCACTCGCCGACCCTCATCTGATAGGTATTTCGAGTGGAGCAGCATTGGGCACTGTGGTCTCAATCCTGGTGTTCGGAGGTGTGCTGGGATCATTTGCCGGCCCGGCTGGTGGAATCGTCGGCGGCCTTGGTGCCGGGGTGACGGTCTATATGCTGGCCCGGCATGAGGGTCGGACGGAGGTGGTGACCCTCGTTCTCGCCGGCCTCGCAGTGGCCGCCATCACCGGGGCCGGAGCCTCCTTTCTGAGTGTCGCAGCAGACGACGCCCGGTTGGGGAGCGTGCTGTTCTACTCGTTGGGGAGCCTTGCGGTCGCCACCTGGGACCTGCTGTGGGTGACCCTCCCTTTCGTCGCGGTGGCCGTTGTGTTTCTCCCGATCGCGGCTCGAAGACTCGATCTCTTGCTGCTGGGGGAAAGGGAGGCGGCACATCTCGGCGTGGATGTCGAACGCACCCGGATGGTGGTAGTGGGTCTGGCAACTACGGCGGTGGGGGCATCGGTAGCCGCGGTGGGGGCGATCGGTTTTGTCGGTCTGCTGGTCCCGCATGGGGTTCGGCTGGTGGCCGGTCCCGGGCACCGGGTCCTGCTCCCCGCCAGCGCAATCGGAGGCGCCGCGCTGTTGGTGCTCACCGATGTGGTGGCGCGAACCGTGGCGCTTCCGTTCGAGGTGCCGATCGGGTTGTTGACGGCCATCATCGGTGGACCGGTCTTTCTCTTGCTCCTGGGTCGGACGCGTCGCGAGCATGGGGGTTGGGGATGAGCGCGGCAGCGGCGATTGGACTCGGATACCGGGTGGGAGGCGCCACATTGCTCGACGGTGTCGACCTGGATGTCGCCGACGGTGAGTTTCTAGGCGTGATCGGGCCCAATGGAGCCGGTAAGACCACGCTGGTGCAGTTGCTCTCCGGCGAACTGGTCCCCACGTCCGGCCGGGTTGAGATAGGTGGCCGCGATGTCGCCACGATGAGCCTGGCCGAGCTGGCACTTCTGCGGGCGGTTCTTCCCGGGCACCATGTCTTACAGTTTGCGTTCAGGTGCCTCGATGTCGTGATGATGGGACGGTATCCGCACGGCGGATCAGAAGCCGATGCTCGCGCCGCCGCCGACCGCGTCATGACCGAAACCGATACTGCTTCGCTGGCAGATCGGCTGTATCCGACGCTCAGTGGGGGAGAGCAGGCGAGAGTGTCGTTTGCTCGGGTGCTGGCTCAAGAGACGCCGTTGGTACTGCTCGATGAGCCCACGGGAAGCCTGGATCTACGCCATCAGGAGCTGGTGATGGGCACGTTGCGCGACTTGGCAGACAGCGGCGCCGCAATCGTTGCGGTGCTGCACGACATCAACCTGGCGGCTCGGTTCGTCGACAGGATCGCGATCTTGGACGAGGGCCTGGTGCGAGCCGTCGGTACGCCCGAAGGGGTACTGCGGCCGGATGTTTTGGGATCCGTCTACGGGATCGATGTGAAGGTCGTACCCCATCCGGAGGTAGGTTGTCCCCTCATCCTGCCGATCGGCGGCGGAAGGGTCGGGTGATCGACGCCAGAGTCCGTCTCACCGGATCACGGATACCTGAGGGCAGTCTCGAAAGGAGCAGTAGTGCTGCCGTTTTGATGCGGTGACGGCCTCGCATTGCAGCGTTGAGGTTCAATCGGGCTTCCGGAGCCGACCCGACTTCGAGGAGTTCCTCGCCGAGCCACCCGTGGGCGCCGGCCAACGCCTTTCTGAGCTCACTTTCGGAGAGTCTTCCCGGATCGTCTCGCATCGCCTTTTCGATCGTGGCCACATAATTGCGGGCCATCTGAACCATGAGATCAGGGCGGGTGAGTTGGTCGGGGGCGCCTTGGCGCCAGATCGTCGTCGACACATCGAGAAAGGCGACCGGTCCTTCACGGCACGTTCGAAGGTGGAAGTCGAAGTCTTCACCGGTCTCGATCAGGGATTCATCGAATCCTCCAACGGCTTCGAGCCGGTCCTTGGTGAGGAGCACGGTGGACGTGTGGACCATGTTGCCGTGGATCATGGTCGGATACAGATCTCCCCACCAGAGGGAAACGGCATCGAACCCCGGGGGAATCACCGGTGTCGCTTCCATGACATCGGCAAGGCGTATCTCGCGATGTCGCCGGTAGAGGGTTCGAATGTGACGAGGAGATACCAACGTCCCATCGGCGTCGACAGCCGCTAAGTCGCTCCAGATCATTTCTGCCTCGGGTACCGCCTCGAGACACTCGAGTTGGAATTGCAGCTTCCATTGATACCACTCGTCATCCGAGTCCAGGAAGGCGACGTGGGATCCGGAAACCGCAGCCAAGCCGACGTTTCGAGCCGCCGCCGCGCCGCGGTGGTCGGTGACGATGCAGTTGACGCGGTCGTCATCGCCGTATCTGAGGCCGAGTCTCTCGGCCGAACCATCGCTCGACCCGTCGTCCACCACGATCACCTCGACGGCCTCATGCGACTGCGCCAGGACCGATTCGATCGCTCGTTGGACCAGGGCTGCGCGGTTGTACGTCGGAATGATCACCGAGACCAGCGGCTTCATGGATGCGCGGTCGCCCTCCGTCCGGACGCGATCATGAGGATCACAGCGGCGATGGCGCCGAGGCCCGACCACATCACGGGAAGGGGTCTTCCCCCGACGATGGGAGCCCAAGCAAGCGGCAGGGACAACCTGATGGCGAGTGCAGCCGCTGAAGCCGCACCCAAGAAGCTGATGCCGATAATCCGTAAACGATCGATTTGCAGGAGGCGGCCGGCAATTATGCCGACGATGGCAGCTATCACCAGCTCGAGACCAATCCAGGCGATGGCTCCACCCAGGAAGCGTCCCACCTCGCGCAGCAGCAAGGTCACGGCTTGGCCTTTGCCGCCTTCTGTGCCGCTTTCCTGGCCCTTTTCTGTTCGCGGAGTTCGAAGATCT
>JAZGCP010000168.1:0-6769 GCA_036477035.1 Acidimicrobiia bacterium
AGTGGGACCTGGCGGGATCTGTCGGCCAGACTTCCCAATCAGCCGAGACGGAATCCGTTGGTGAGAAACTACAACCGCCCGAGACGGAATCCGCTGGTGCGCCCACAACTACACAATAATCGAAGGAAGCCGGCTGGATTCAATCCGGCTCTTACGGGCATAGAGTGGCCCCGACGTCGCCTCCAGCGCAGGCTACCGGCGGATGCCATCCGGTGCCGCCGCTGACGTGTTTCCTTTCGTGAAAGGGGCGAAGACTGGGACGATGGCCAGGACGGGGACGACGGCCCAAAACAGAGACTTCGACGGCGACCGCTGACGCAGTCGGGTCGGCTGGAAAGAGAGATCGGCAGGATGGAGCGTATCGGACGCGAAGCTGGGCGGCGCCAATGAGTACGACCAACATCGGCGCACAGCCGTTCTGGCGGCGGATCCCTCCGTCGGCGACGCGGACCCGAATCATGGGCTGGGTGCTTCTGCTTGTGATGGCCGCGCTGGGCATCGTCATATTCGTGACGTGGCGGTTATTCGTGTCGATTACCGACGAACGAATGGATGCGGCGTTGCGATTGGAGGTCGAGGAGTTCACGCAGGTGACAGCATCGGGGGTCAACCCCCGCACCGGCCAACCGTTCGCCAGCGTCGAAGAGGTAATCAGCGTGGCGATCGCAAACAACATCGTGCGGCCCAACGAGGAGTTCCTCGGGTATGTCGACGGCAAGTTCTACACCCAAGTCAGGCAGCAACCGGAAACCCCGGAAGCGCTCGCAAAGGACAAAGCGTTCGGTGATCTCGTGAGCTCGGTCGCCGAGCCTACGGAGGGCCGCTACCACCAGCCCGAGGTCGGCGAGGTCCGCTACCTGGCGATCCCGGTCACCTTGGATGGTGACCCCTCCCGGGGCGTCATCGTGGCCGCCTTCCTAGGCGACGCGGAACGCGCCGCCGCGAACGCCGCCGCACGGCTGATGCTGGTGGTCGGGGCGGCCACGATGCTGGGCGCGACCGCGGCGGCGTGGCTGGTGGCCGGCCGGATCCTGCGACCGCTGCACGATGTCGCCGAGACGGCCAGCAGAATCACTGACTCCGACCTCTCCCAGCGCATACCCACCCACGCCAGCAGCAAGGGCGACGAGCTTGACGACCTGGTCCGCACAGTCAATGGCATGCTCGACCGGGTGGAGTCCGGGGTATCGGCGCAGCGCAGGTTCATCGACGACGCCGCACATGAACTGCGTACGCCCATTACCATCGTGCGCGGCCACCTCGAGGTGCTCGACCCCAACGATCCTGCCGACGTCGATGCCACGGTCGCACTCGTAGACGACGAGTTGGAGCGGATGAACCGGATGGTGTCGGATCTGCTGCTGCTGGCCCGTTCTGAGCAACCGTCCTTCCTGCACACCCGGGCGGTCGACATCGGCGCCCTCACCCGCGACGTGTTCGACAAGGTGACGCAACTCGGTGAGCGTGACTTCACCTTGGAAGTGGTCGCCGAGGTGACCGCGGTGGTCGATCCGCAACGGATCACCCAAGCCCTGGTGGCGCTGACCGACAACGCGTGCCGGTACTCCGAGGACGGCGACAGGATCGGCATCGGTTCCGAGCTGGTGGGCGGATGGTTGCGGTTCAGAGTGGCAGACTCCGGACCGGGTGTCAGCGAGGCTGACCGGACGCGTATCTTCGAGCGCTTCGCCCGGGGCAGTTCGGGCGGTCATCGCTCCGAGGGTGCCGGGCTGGGACTGAGCATCGTGCAAGCCATCGCTGTCGCGCACGGCGGCCACGTAGACCTCGACAACATCCCAGGCCGCGGGGCTACGTTCACGGTCGTCGTTCCCGTCCGAGGAGGAGAGCCATGGCCCGCATCTTGATCGCCGAAGACGAGCCGCGAATCTCCGCGTTCATCGATAAAGGACTATCTGCCAACGGATTCGCGGTCACCGTCGTTGCCGACGGACCATCGGCTTACGACTACGCGATCACAGGGGGTTTCGACCTGATGATCCTTGACATCGGGTTGCCCGGTATGGACGGTTTCTCCGTGCTGCGCAAGCTGCGCGCAGAGCGGAACCTCATTCCGGTCATCGTCCTCACGGCGCGCGACACCGTCCAGGACACGGTTGCCGGCCTGGAAGGAGGGGCCGACGATTACATGCCGAAGCCGTTTCGGTTCGAAGAGCTGCTGGCGAGGGTGCGAGTGAGGTTGACCAGCGGCCGGCCCACTGAGTTGACTGTGCTGTCCTACGGCGGTTTGCACCTGGACTTGCGGACGCGGCGCGCCAAGATCGGCGATCGCACGGTCGACTTGTCGGCGCGCGAATTCGCGCTCGCCGAGACGTTTCTTCGGCATCCCGGTCAGGTGCTCTCTCGCGAGCAGCTGCTCAGCCACGTTTGGGGTTATGACTTCGATCCCGGCTCCAACATCGTCGACGTCTATTTGCGGTATCTGCGGCGCAAACTGGGCGCCGCCCGGTTCACGACACTGCGGGGCATGGGGTACCGGCTCGAAGAGGTGCCATGAGAAGATTCGACGCCTGCGAGCATGGTGAGCAGGTTCTGTTCTATTGGGAGGCAAACCATTGGACGCGCCAATTGTATTGGTTCATGGGACCAATGCCGGTCCGTGGGCGATGGAGAATTTCGAGCGGCACTTTGATGAACTCGGATGGCGTTGCACGAGCCCGGCCTACCGCCATCACGACAAACCGCTGACCGACGAACGCTCGGGAGTGCTCACCGGACTCAGCATCGCGGACTACAGCGACGATATCGCCGCGGCTATTGCGACATTGGACACCGCACCGGTCATCGTCGGGCATTCGCTCGGGGGCGTGATCGCCCAGAAGCTCGCCGCCCAGGGTCTCGCCCGCGCGATCGTGTTGCTCAACGGCAGCATCAATTGGGGCGTTCTACCGACAACCAATGAAGAGCGCGCATTGGCCAAGGCATTGATGTCTGCCGGTCCGTTTTGGGAAACCACACTTCTGCCGGATTTCGAAACGATGTCCAAATTTGGGCTCAACATGCTCGAGGAGGCCGAGCAACAACGCGTCTTCGACCGCCTCGGACACGAGTCGGGCCGCGCTATGTTCGAGCTGTTCTTCTGGATCTTCGACGAGAACCAGACCACGAGAATCGACTATCAGAACATCACCTGCCCCGTGCTGATGGTGTCGGGATCCGAAGACTTGGCGATCCCTCCGTCGACCTCGCGCGTCATCGCACAGCTGCACGGTTCGTCAGCGACGTTCCACGAGGCAAAGGGTTTCGGACACTATTTGACCCTTGAGCCGGGCTGGCGTCAGATCGCCGACCTGTGCGCACGCTGGTTGACTGACACGCTGACGTGAACACCGACCGTGGCCGATCCCGAGGAGGCCCTGAACAATTGTCCCGCAACAGGATTGCGCGCCAACCCGAGCCGGCCACGGTGAGTCGTATCGTCGAGAGTCCTTTTCTCAGATCCTTGCCGCAGCCGGACGCCCCCTGGGTCGCCATCCCCCTCCTGTATTGAGTCAGCTGAGCTTGACGAAGAGCCATACTGGATGGTCAGCTCGCGATGAAGCCTTCACGCTTGTGCGATCCGTCGTACATCGGCTTGTTCGCTGAGTGGCCGCACCTGCACAAGAAGACCTTCGTGCCCTCCTTCACCACGGTGCCGTCTGCATCTGATCATGGCTAAGAACCGTGAAGTGATTGACGTCATGGGCAATGGCCACATCTTCGATGGACAGCCAGCCATGCGCGCGATCATGCATCCAACCCGCATAGTGAGGCTCCATCTTCAACGTGTTGATGAACGCCTCCTCAAGACCATTCTCACCCAAATATTCGGCATAACCTGCATGGCCGTATTCCTCAACCATGCCCATCACGTCCGCGGCTGATCCCAATCTGGCCGTTCGCCTGATATCAGCAACAACCTGGGGATCAAACGTCGCATCGGCAAACCATCCCACCTTGGCCCCCTGCATCGAGTACCAGAGGCCAACACCCTGTTGATCGGTTCCCCACGCCTGACTGTTGTTGGTCAGGCCATTCTCAAAGGCCCACGCGCCCACTTCATCGATGGCTGCCGGCGCAAGCCCGACGAATTGACGAAGATTGTTGTAGGCCAACACCGCTTCGGTAGTAATGGCCGTCCTGCCACCCAAAAAACCGATGGCCGCGTCAAGCAAACATTAGCAAGCTGCGCACCTCCCCACGGTCGACGTCCATGCCAGTCCGAAGACCCACGAGGTGGTGCGCAGCCAGTTTCACAATAGGATTACAAAACGTTTAGACATTCTTTCCATAAAAAACAATGTCGCTAGGCAGCACATCCTGGCTGCCTGTGATCGTGAATCCAAAGGTAACATCGTCGCCGGCCGATACCTGAGCGTTCCAATCTTCATTGGTGATCACGTAGCGGTCCCCGTCCTGGGAGACAACCGAAGCATTCCAGATGTAGTCGATCTGACCTGCATACGTGAACTCGAGTATCCAACCGTCGAAATTGTCGCTATTGGTGTTGCGTACGGTCAAATCTCCATTGAACCCACCATCCCAGCTGTAGGTCACCTCCAGCGATACGTTCGGCTCACCTCCTGGATTGACTGGTGGTTCAACCGGCGTGTTATCAACAGGAGGTGCAACTGGTGTGTCGTCGACCGGAAGAGCCACTGGTGTGTCGTCGACCGGCGGAGCGACCGGTGCAGGAGCAGACTCCATGTTCTGTCCCACTGGATTACCGAGGGTGACCATGCTCTGGTAGTACTCAATGACACCGGAGTCGGAGACATCCAGGGCGGGCCACTGCGGCCAGTCGAAGGTGTCGTTCATGAAGGGCTGCATCTGATCCCAACTGAGCACCGTGAGGTGATTGATGTCGTGATTGATGGCAACGTCTTCGATCGACCGGAAACCGTGGGTTCTTCCGTGCATCCAGCCGCCGTAGTGCGGCTCCATCTTTAGCGTGTTGATGAAGGTATCTACGATGTCGTACTGCTCGAGGTAGTCGGCAAATCCCTGGTGACTGAACTGACGGACCGTGTCCATCACCGCAGCCTCCATCTCGACCGGATCGGCAACAAGCCTTGCGGTTCGCTGGATATCGGCCAGGATCTGAGGATCGTAGGCTTCATCCGCAATCCAACCGACCTTGGCACCTTGCATGGCATACCAGAGTCCAACACCCTTGAGGTCATTGCCCCAGGCAGTGCTGTTGTTGGTCAGCGATTCGTCAAACGCCCACTGACCGACTTCTTCCATCGTCAACTCCGAGAGTCCAAGGAAAGCGCGGAGGTTGTTGTAAGCCACCATCGCTTCGGTGGTGATGGCCGTGCGGCCACCGACCAGTTCATCGTGCTCGGAGTTGTGGTTCGAACCGTGGAAGGTTCCCCACGTGGTGATATCGATGTAGTCACCTGCGTCCGCCGGTGGGGCCAGGTGATCGTGATCGTGATCGCTGTGATCATCCATCGGAGGAGCGACCGGAGTGTCGTCCACCGGAAGAGCGACCGGAGTGTCGTCCACCGGAGTAGCGACCGGATCGGTCGTGTCGCCATGATCGTGATCGCTGTGATCATCCATCGGAGGAGCGACCGGAGTGTCGTCCACCGGAAGCGTGGTATCTGCAATCGTTCCATCGCCATCAATGTCGAACTCGGAGAGGGCTTCCTTCTCATTGATCGACGTGGCCGAGGGTCCGGTGTGGCTGCTACCGTTCGATAGGCCGAACGTTGCCAGATCGACGTATTCGCTCTCCATGACCGGATGCTGGTGATCGTCTGTACCGTCACCGCCGTTGGCGGTGGCAGGGGCTGCTGTCGTCGCTAATGACGCCGCTACGGTCACCGCCACCGGGACCGTGGTTGTTCTGGGACGCCAGAAATTGAGGCGGAAGCCGATATCGCGCACCGCGACGGCGAACTCGTCGGTTCCACCCTTGGCGGCTAGGTCGGCATCGGCGGTGTAGGTGAAGTTACCGTCAGTGTCGATCGTGAGGGTGCCACGAGTGGGAGCGCTGGCCACCTTGTAGGTCAATGGATCACCTTCGGGATCGACGGCGTTCATCGAACCGGTCGCGACCGCCGGGTCGCTCAGGCTGTTCAGTGTGGGATCGGCCACTGGAACTTTGTTGCTGAAGAGTCGTTCGATGTCGCGGCGAATCAACTGCAATGCTGCGGTGAAGATCTCGGCCGGAGTGGCCGGCGTAGCCGGTGCGTCGACTCCCAACCCGGACTGCTCGAACCCCAGCAAGGACAGGAACCCTGAGAAGAGCCCGGTCCGCTGCGGCGCGGCGGTGGGTACTGGGAGCGCGACCGCCGAGGAGACCAGCTCCTGCGCTGTCGTGGCTGAGACTACGGCTGTGACCCCACCACCGGCATCACGGGGTGCCGCTTCGGCAATCGGCTTTGCCAATGGAGCGACGGCGGGAAAGTCGACCTGTTCGACATCGCTACTGACGTCTGCCGCGGGAATGCGTAACGGCAAAGCCGGGGCGGCTGACTCCTGATCATTTTCCCGACTGTCTCGGGCCGCGGCGTCAGGTACTTGCACGTCGGCTACTGCGGCCTCGGCCTCCATATCGGCGTCCACAGTGGCCCCTGCCTCCGGGGCAGCGTCGGCCTCGGCATGGTCGTCCGCGTCGGCGTCCGCCTCGGCGTCGGCGTGGTCGTCGGCGTCCGCCTCGGCGTCGGCGTGGTCGTCGGCATCCGCCTCGGCGTCGGCGTGGTCGTCGGCATCCGCCTCGGCGTCGGCGTGGTCGTCGGCGTCGGAGTCGGCATCGGCGTCC
>JAZGCP010000169.1:0-6338 GCA_036477035.1 Acidimicrobiia bacterium
ACGCAGCGCCGAGCCCGTCCAGATAACGGGCCACAGTCGGCTGCAGATATGCGTTGATCACCGTGGTCGAAGTTCGCTCAAACTCGCGAAACTCCGGGGCTACCGTTGAGGAGAGCGAAATCGCCGCTTCGGGTAGAGCCGCGGACACTGCGGCACCCAACGCCTGCTCGCGAGAGGGGTCGAGGAACGAGAACAGCGTGCTGATGGCGACGGCATCTGGAGCCAGATCCGCCAGCTCAGCCACGGCTTCACCGACGTCGAGCCCACCGGGACCCACATCGTCAAACGATCGGCGCGGCACTCCAACCCTATGGCTCGACTCGACGAGAGGCTGCACTCTGGTGACCGTGACGTCGTAGAGCGATGGTCGATCCTGGCGCCCGATCTCGATTAGGTCCTCGAACCCGGAGTCGGTGACCAATGCAGTTCGAGCCCCCGTCCGTTCCAGCAACGCGTTGGTGGCGACGGTGGTGCCGTGGATCAACTCGATCCCCACGGCGTCGGTCGACCGCAGAACTTCAATGACACCTTCGCTCTGGTCGCCCGACGTGGTGGACACCTTGGCAGTCCTGAGGAGAGCGCCATCCCACAGCACCAGATCGGTGAAAGTCCCTCCGACGTCGATCCCGGCTCGCATCAGCGTCTCGCTAGGATTTCGCCGCGACACTGAGGAGGAGCATGCCGGTTTCGGTCACCCCAACCCCCAACCCGAACGCGCTCAAGTTCACAGTTGGTACCGAATTCGATGCTCCAAAGAGCTTTGCGGCCGGCATCGAGACCGACGATCCGATCGCCGCGCCACTACTTGCACTGACGGGTGTCACCAGTGTGTTCATGTCAGCCGACTTCGTGACCATTTCGAAGAATCCGGACGCCTTCTGGGACGAAATCGCGCCCGAGGCCACCCGTATTCTCGAGGCGCACTTCGACGGCTGAATCACGGGCGACAGCCGAAGACGGCGAACCGCCGACAACGGCGATCGCACTTCCCGCTTCGAGTTGAGTTGAGACGAGTGTGGCGACGCCGGTTCTCAGTGGCACACTCGGAGGCTAGCCCTCGACCACCTCGTCGTACCTAGAGCGCCCTCTTAGGGCTGCTGGAACGGGTCGTCGAGTTGCGCCTCGAGTTGCGCCTGGCGCTCCTCTACTTGATCGGCCACGTTCTGCGCCCTTTCGACGGCACCGAACGGACCGGGCGATACCGATACCGAATCGTCCACGTCGGCCCCCGGGGGCGCGGTCGAGCAGGCGGCAAAGGTTGCTACCAGGAAGACCGTCGCAAAACTCGCACGGATTCGCATCATTTCTCATCGGCCGATCGGTCCAACAACCTAAAGGTCAAACTTCGACGATGAGAGACAGCGGCCACCGATTACCGACATCATCGGCCACCGTCAGGACGATGCGCCACCCCTCCGCCAACCTGGCCGCCGATACGATCCTCGGTTCCGACCCCCACACCGAAGCCCGGGCGGCCGCGAGGTCGACCACGTTCTGAGGAGGATCACCGCTCGCTTCCGGCCACGGAGCAGGCTCTGGGCCCACCGGGAGAGCGATAGGCCGCGGGAGGTCAGCAACAGAGGCACCATCCGCCCCCACGTCGACCACAACCTCGACTGCTCGCACCGGCAGTCGGATGAAAGCGCCGTCGGGCGGCGCCGCAAGAGTCCGGAAAACCACGCCTACGAGGTAGGCACCGTCGCCGGTCTCGGCGATTCGAAAGGTACGAGCCCACTCGACGTACGAGATTCCGCCTCGGCCGTCCTGCGGCATATCGGGCACCTCCGCAGCTCCCGGTAATGCGGCCCGAACATCGGCGGACCCCGTCGGCTCGTAATCGGCCGTGAAGAAATCGGTTACGAACCACTCGGCCCGGACGATCGCCGCCCGCTCTCCCGGATCCGGCGGATCGGCCATCAGGTCGGCCTCGCTGTACAGGGGGAATGTCGAAGTCGTCGCGGTCGGGGTCGCACCGCCCTCATCACCCGGCGGGAGCACGTCGGCGGCCACCGGAATTCCCGGAGCGATCACCACCGGAGGTGAGGGCGACCACCATGCTCGAGCGATCACTGCTCCCAGCACCACCGCTCCCAAGAGACCGGCCGCCAGGTAGGCGATCCGGCGTATGTCCTGGCGCGGGTCTACATCGTCGAGTAATTCGCTCCAAGGGACCGACTCGACCGTCTCGTCCTGTTCCATTTCAACGCTCCCATCCTTCGGCGATGTGCCTACGCGGAAGCGGAGTCAGGGTCTCGACCTGCGACTGCCACTGCATCCGATCAAACAGGAGCGCCAACCTGATCGACGTCGGAAAGAAAGTGGCACCCGCAGGTAACGCGGTTGCCACCACGAAGACGAGGCACACGACCAAGACCCGCAGCACAAGACCGAACCGTCCGGCGAGAAGCACCAACTCAAGGTACGACGCCAGCCTCGTCGTTCCTAGGGGGTCGGACCTTCAGAAATCGGACCTACCGGCGTACGCCACCCAGGTAGACGAGGCACCTGCCCCCACGGCGGAGCCGTCAGGGCCGAATGGCCCTACGACCGAAGAGGGTCGAGGAGTATGCTGGCAAAATACGGAAGGGCGTACCTCACTGAGAGGAACGACCTATGGCCTTCCGAAGTCCCGCAGCCATCGCGGTACTCGCGGTGATTGTCGCAGCCGTCCTCTTCTGGAGCAGCTGCTTCCCTTCTGGCCTGAGCGACGCTGAACGCGTGTGGTGCGCCGACCACACCGCCACCGTCATCGCAGCCGCCGACGCACTCAACATCGGACCGGAGCCCAAGGGAGATGTCGATAGCCCGGATACGCTCGCCCAATGGTCCTACAGGAAAGCCAGCCTCGACCGCGATTGGGTGCGAGCCTGCAGGGCCGCCTACGACGCCCGCTGAGATAGACAAGGCGACTGCTGCCCGACCATCTCGTTCGATCCGATTGACGAGAACTGAAGCCTGAGACCCGAGCGCCGCGAGATGCCCCTAGCTGTCCTCCAACAGCCTCACGACCAGACCCGAGCGCAACTTGGGGGCGAACCAAGTCGACTTTGGCGGCATTATCTCGCCGCGGTCGGCGACGGTCAGCATGTCGGCGACTACCATCGGCGGAACCGCAAAGGCGACCGCAAACTCCGACTCGCACAAATGCTCCAACTCGCCGATGCCCAACGTGTCCGGGACGAATTCGATTCGGGGGTCTGTGCGGGCATCGACCACGCCCAGCAGCGGCTCCAGCAGGTGCTGATGCAATACCGAGACGTCGAGACCGGCAACGCCCGCGGTCTCGCGAAGATCTTCCGGGACAATGATCCGGTGCCATCGTCCGTCCAGATACATGGAAAACTCACCGGTGCTCGTCGGTGTCGGATCCTCATCGTCAGAGACTTCGACCACAGCAAAGGCATCGGCGATCTCGGCCATGAGCTCCTCGCTCGACCGACCCCCAAGATCGGTGAGGCAGCGGTTATATGAGTGAACGACCAGCTGGTCTGCCGAGAAGAGCACCGACGTCAGGTGCTCGTACGGTTCCCGCCCCGGAGTAGAGACTCCGCGGCGCCTTGACGCGTAGCGGGATGCTGCCGCGGCCCGATGATGACCGTCCGCGATGTAGACCGCATCCAACTCCGCCACGACCGCCTCGAAGGCAGCCACCTCGTCGGCCGAATCCACGACCCAGAACGCTATCCGAAGGTGCTGGTCTGCCTGAAAATCGATGAGCGGCGCCCGAGCGATTACCCGGGAGACCACTTCGTCGATGCGGGCCACCTTGCGATGGATGAGAAAGATCGGCAAGAAACTGGCTTGGACGGCGTCCATGTATTCGACGAGTCGATCCTCTTGCCCGCGCCTGGTCGACTCATGCACCTTGACCAACCCGCGGTCATATGCCTCGAGGACCAGGTCGGCGACGATGCCCACCTGAGTGTGTCCATGCAATTCGAGACGGCATACGAAGAACACGGGAGGCTCGTAGTAGTCAAAGATCTCGCCATCCAGCAGCCGTCGGAGCCGACCGGCGGTCTCGATCAGCATCGCTTGCCGATCCTCGGGGCTTTGCTCCGGGTGATCGATCTCCGAGCGCACCACGTTCAGGAAGCTGAGAGGGTTACCGGCAACGACTTGATGGGTCTCGTCGATCGTGAGGTTGTCGTACTGCGGCGCCACCACCTGCGCCGCCAGATCCGGCCGCGGCAGATAGGCCCCGAGCGGCCGGAACAGCGATGACGAGGCTTTAGAACCCGGCGTCACCCTCGTTCGGCCTTGAACTCGGCCATGAAACCGACCAGGGCCTCCACGCCATCCAACGGCATCGCGTTGTAGAGGGAGGCCCGGCAACCGCCGACACTGCGATGCCCCTTCAACCCCACGAATCCGGCGTCGGTCGCCGCCGCGATGAACTCTGCTTCGAGGTCCTCTGTGGGTAGACGAAAGACAACATTCATCAGCGACCGGCTCGCTGGCTCGACCGGGCTCCGGTAGAAGTCGTCGCTGGCAGCGATGGCGTCGTAGAGGATTCCCGACTTGGTGCGAGCCGCCGCTTCCATTGCGGCCACGCCGCCCTGGGCGACGAGCCACTTCAGGACCTTGCCGACCATCCAGATCGAAAACACCGGCGGCGTGTTGTAGAGAGAATCACCGTCGGCATGAACGTCATAACGGAGGTAAGCCCCCAAATCGCGATTCATCGTCTCGAGAACCGACCTCCGAACGAACACGATGGTGACTCCGGAGGGCCCCAGGTTCTTCTGGGCGCCGCCATATACGAGATCGAACAGGTCCCACGGGATCGGTCGAGACATGTAGTCGGAAGACATGTCCGCCACCAGCGGAACTCCGACAACCGGCCACTCCAACATCTGGACGCCGCCGATGGTCTCATTGGAGGTGACGTGCAGGTAGCGGGTGCCGGGCTGCACCTCTATGTCCTCGGACTGCGGCATGCCGCAAAACCCATCGGGAGCACCGTCCCACGCCTTGTAAGCGTTCCCGTAAATCTGGGCGTCTGCGAGCGCCTTCTCAGCCCACGACCCGGAGACCACGTACCCACCCGCCTTCCCGTCTCCGAGCAGATTCATCGGCACCATCGAGAACTGGAGTGTTGCGCCGCCCTGGATGAACAACACCTCGAAGTCGTCAGGAGCGCCCAGCACCTCACGAGCCAGAGACGTCGTCTCGGTGTGCACCTCCGTGTATAGGGGGCCGCGATGGCTCATCTCGATCAACGACATCCCGGTGCCCCGGTAGTCCACCAGTTCGTCACGTGCCTCCTCCAGCACGCTCGCCGGCAGAGTCGAGGGTCCCGCTGAGAAGTTGGCGACATGTTTAATCACTGGTCCTCCTCGGTGAGACTTCCTGTGATCGGACCAAGTCCAGGTTGACGGGGTTGCGGACCTCACCCGACTCGAAAGCAGAGATCATCTGCACGATCTCATCGGCGATGGCTTGCTGCGCCTGCGTCGTGGAGGCACCGATGTGGTGGGTCCCATACACGTTGGGATGCTGGGCCAGTGCCGAGATGAACTCGCCGCGGCCCGAGCCGGGTTCGTCGGGATACACGTCGAGACCGGCCCGAATACCGTCGTCCAGTGCCGCCAACATCGCCTCCTCATCGACCAGATCACCCCGTGACGTGTTGAGGACGATGGCGCCGGGTCGCAGATGGCTCAGCAACTCGGCCCCGATCATGCCCCTGGTCGTCGGATCGGCCGGAACGTGAAACGACAACACATCAACCGCCGACGCCAGCTCGGGCAGGCCCGGCAAGTAGGTGGCGCCGATGGCGTCCAAGCGACGCACCGTGTCGGTTGAACGTCCGCTGCTGGCAAGGACGTGAACCAGCATTCCGAATGCATGGGCCCGCTCTGCAAAGGCAAGACCGATCGCACCGATGCCGACTATGCCCACCGACCGCCCGAACAGTCCTTCTGCCTTCTGATAGCGCGACTTGTCCCACATGCCAGCTCGCAGATCCGCCACGTTGTCCGGAATATTGCGATCAATTGCCAACAGGAGTCCAAACGCCAGCTCGGCGACCGCTATCGCGTTCTTCCCCGGAACATTGCAGACGTATACGCCCCGCTCACCAGCAGCCTGGACGTCGATTGTGTTGTATCCTGCCCCGGCCCTTATCACCATGCGCAACGCATCTGCCGCCTCGAGCATGGTCTCCGTCACCTCGGTGCTCCGAACCACCAGTACGTCGTAGCCGGAGATTTCGTTGGTCAGTTCGGCACCGGTCAGCTCCGGCCGTAGCTCACATTCGTGACCTCGGGCCCGCATCGTCTCCAGCTGCTCGGCCGGAAACTTGTCGGCGAAAAGAATCCTCATGAACTCTCCAG
>JAZGCP010000017.1:0-2233 GCA_036477035.1 Acidimicrobiia bacterium
ATCATCCCCTCAATGACCTTTTGCGCCCTGGAAAAGTGCTCGAGGGCTCGCCTCCGGTCCGACTCGTCGGGGAATCGGGCCGTCTTCTCAATCCAGTCTCGAAAGAACACTTCGTTCCAGTGAGCGATCTCGTTGAGCGCGCCGACGCTGCCGAGGGCGCGGTCTCCGACGAGGCAATAGACGGGGGTGGTATGTGACTGTCGCATGAACCGCGGTCTGACCGCGGGGTCATCCACGTCCTCCCACACCATCTCCTCGCCGGGATGTCCTATCGTCCGGACACCGATCCACGAGGATTGCCCGATCGGGATGGTCGTGTCGACGTTCACACTCCTTCGATCGCCCTCCGTCGCGACAGTGCGGATGATCTCACCATTCACCACGATCTGGATCGCTTCGAACGTGTGCTTGGAGACCGCCTCGACCCGCACCTGCACATCGCCCGGCTCGTCCAACCTCAACTCCTCGCCGGGGTCGAGACCGTGGACCGTGGCAAAGAGCAGAGGTCCGGACGTCGCAAACGTGCGACCGCGGCGAACAGCGTTCATCCAGCTTTTCCAACTGAACTCGCCGCGGACCTTGGCGTAGAAGCGGGCCCCGTTGGTGAAGATGAAATCCGGTCCCGCGACGACGGAAACTCGAAACCCAGCGTTGAGCAGCCGATACCAGCGATCGTAGACGAAGGCCAGGTCTCCCATGTTGATCGCCGAGCACTGGCCGAGACACACGCTGACCTCCAGACTGTTACCCCCACCCGTGTGGGCGAACGCGAAGTAGCCTCCCTGATCCACGCACTCCTGTCCGGCGTCCGCGACCAGCGGCACGTTGTATCGACCGGGCAGGTAGCTCTCGCTTCCGGCTGATCCCGGTTCAACGTACGACTGCAGGTTCCAGAAGAGAACGTGACCTTCGGGGTTGGCGCGGAACTCCTCTCCCATGTCGTAGAGTGTGTCGTAGGGAATCCCGTGGGGCGGGTGCCACCGCCCTGCGGGGAAGTAATCGGCGTTCCAACCCCAGACCGTGCTGGGAAGGCTCTCTTCGCCCACACCCATCGCGTGGTTGATCAGGATGTCGTATCCACCCGCGGCCGGCCACCAGGACATCATGTCGACGATGGTCTCGTGGGAGTACTTCGGATTGCTCTTGGAAACCTGCATGTGAATGTGGGCAGGCGCGCAGTACCACCCGTGCGCCCGCGGGTCTGCGATCCTCTTCAGCGGGATCGTGACTTGATTGGCACCGTGGCCGATGTCCACGGTCTTGCGGCCGATGGCGTAGTCGAAGCCTCGCTCCGCGGCGATAGCCAGCCTGCCGTCGGGAACGGGCAGCGTATAGCTCTTCTCGAAGAGAAACGAGTTGTTCGAGACGACAAAGAGCTCGGGGTCGTCGTTGGACTCGACGCGCTTGCCATCGGGCCCGACCACGATGGCCCAGGCCGGCAGTGTTGCTCCGGTATCAGCGTCGAGACAGCGGATCGTCAACGAGGCCGGCCGGCGCCCCGGATTCGAGCGAACCTCTTCCGCCGCGCGCAGCTGCCCGCACCCCGAGAGGCAGATGAGGCAAAGGGCGACCGTAGACAGGGGCCACATGCTGGCCGAGTGCCGAACCATGCCGGCGGCATTCTATGTGCGGCTTCGGGCGTCCGGCTCGCCGGCTCCGGGAGCTCTGCGAGGTGCCAGCAGAACAGGTTGGCTGGCACCCTGATTGTGACGCTGGTCGCGTACCGCAAGTGGTGTCACTAGCCTGAGCGCGAAGCGTGTAGTACCCGGGTCAAGGAGCAGAAGCTGCCAAGACGAAGCGGCTGAACTTGACTGCAGCTAGGCTCCGGGGATGAACGCACTCTTCGGACCAGCGGAGTTCCTGTTGGTTTGCAGCGCGGGGTGGATGAATCAACGCGATCGTTGCATCAACGAGTACTTGCAAGACTCAGGCTAGGAACACCGGTCGCACTGGCGACCAAACGGAAGCCTTTGTACAATCACGAGTACGGAGTTTTCGGGAGGGCACGACGGTGCAGACCATACGATGAAGGTCGTGGGAGCGAGACTGCTGGCGATCTCCCTGACTCTCACCGCCTCGGTCCCCGTCCTGATCGGCTTCTTGTTTGTTTACAGCCTGGGAGTGAACGGCGTCGCCTACGACGAGTTTCGAATCGCGACGACGCTCGCCGAGTACCGCGCCGGCACGCTGGATTTCCGCGATCTCTTCACCCAGCACGTCGTGCACCGGATGT
>JAZGCP010000170.1:0-5837 GCA_036477035.1 Acidimicrobiia bacterium
GGCGTTGTATTGCCAGACGTCCTGATGGGTGCCGGCACCTTGGGGGGCCACAAGGAACGTCCCTGCGGGAAGCGTGACCTCACCGACCACGGTGGCCTGCTCGACGAGGGTTAACGCTCGTAACTCCTTTGCGAAGGGGCTGTCGAGCAAGATGATGAATTCGCCGTCCGAGTAGTCGCCCCCAGTGGCCGGGCGGAATCTGCCGACATCCTCATTGGTAAAGGAGACCGGTCCCGACGGACCCGGCAGATCTGCGTTGCCGTCGAGGGTGAAGAGAAGATCGCCCGGCAGCAGACCGATCGAACCTCCAATAGTCATCTCAGAGCCGACCAGATGCAATCCGGAAATATCGAGTGTCGAGAACGTGGCGTCCCAGTCGGCGACCGTGCTCAGGGTGCCCGCGGTAGTCCCCGGTTCGTATGCCATCCCCGGCTCGTCGAACGAGGCGATGGCTCCGTTATCGAGCGTCGTTACTCCGGTGGGGCCGGTCGTCGTGTCGACACGGATGGTGAACCACAATTCTGATTCGATGTTGCCGGCCGGAACCGCTTCGATCTGGACGTCGTCGAGGTAGAACTCATCGCTGTCGCCGTCGGCGCTCGAGGTAAACCGGATTGTGGTGGTCGCCGAGATGAATGGGGAGAGGTCGAATGCCTGCGGAATGGCATACGAGTCGGTGGCGGTGACCGTGTATGTGACGAGCCTGGTCCACGGTCCGGTGGCGGTCGAGGAGGCGTCGAGGTAAAACTCCGTCGGGAGGGAGACGCTGTCCTCTTCGAGGTGATAGGAGTAGGTGAGAGTGGCCGCCGCCGCCCCGAACAGGTTGGCGGTCCGCTGCAAGCCGAATGACGTGCTCGACGACGTGTCGTTGATCCGGAGGCACTGGCCGCCTGCGAGGCACGGCGAGGAATGCGAGCCCGCCTGGACCGATCCCAATGTCGCCCCATCGCTTTCGCCGATCTCTACCCAAGGGCTCCCCGACCAGTCGAGCGACCCGTCAGATCCGGAGTAGCTGGCGGATCCGACCGAGTCGCGATAGATCCCCTGTGAAGCCGCCTGAGCGCTCGGCCAAGACGAAACTGTCGCCACCACGAACATGACAATCGCGATCAGAGCCGAAGCAGCACGAGCCGCTCGACCGCGATCGAAGTAGGCGCGCTTCGATTGCACGGCAAGCAGCCACGCGTTGCGGAATTCAGAAGGCCGCATAACGTGTTTATCGGCTCCTGACTAGTCCAGTACAAGGGCCAGTTCGGCGGTTTCCGAAGTGACTAGTCAAGGGAGATACTGGATGAGGCTTGGTGCTCGGGTTGTGGCTGCTGCCGGGGGCTCGAACCGGGCGCCTCCCGGAACTCTGAGACCTCGTCGCCGGCGGCGAGCGGGATGCGTACGACGAACGAGGTCCAACCTTGGTTACGTTCGTACCAAACGGCGCCGCCCATACCCTCGGCGAGGGCACTGACGATCGACAGGCCGAGCCCCACCGATCCGAGCACGGTGGGCATGTCGCCCTCGTGCAGATATCGCTGGAAAAGCCGCTCGCGCAGTTCGTCCGGGATTCCGTCACCGTCGTCTTCGACCCTGATCTCATACCAGCCCGACACCTCGCCTCCGACGACCCGAGCGTTGGCACCGCCGTACTTGCGGGCGTTGGACAGCAGATTCCTGATGACCTGGCGGAGTCGCAGTCGATCGGACCTGATTTGGCCGGGCGCGGCTTGAATGGCGATGGCGGCACCGGAACGCACCAGTGGGTCCACGACCTCTTTGATCTCGTCGACTGCGTTCAGATTCTCGAGTTGGAAATGCAGCGCGTCGGCATCGAGTCGCGCGGTGGTCAGAAGGTCATCCACCATCCGCGACAGGTCGTTCGCCTCGCTGATGATGAGGCCCACCATCTCGGCGATCAGGGGGCTGGCAGCAGCCGCACCGTCCTCCTCGATCAAGTAGGCCAAGCCGAGGATCGACGTCAGCGGCGTGCGCAGCTCATGGGAGGCGTTGGCGACGAAGTCGTCGCGCGCCTTGCCGAGCTCCTTCTCGGTGTCGAGTCGAACTTCGAGTTCCTTCTGGCGGCTCTGGCGATGCGCCAGCTCTCGATAGAGGATGATGGCTGAGGTTGGAACCAGGAAGGCGACCAGGAATCGTGCCAGGTCGGCGATTTGCCCCATCGTTGCGTTGGCCGTCGCCACCGCTTCGGCTTGGCGATCGCGCTCGACGACCAGGTTGCCAACGAATCCGCGGAACGCTCTATCGAGTTCATCGGTGGCGATCTGCTGGGCCAACGTGACGTCGCCGTCCTCGAGCGCGCTGAGGATCTCGATCGTCGTCGCGGTGAATTGCCGGGCGCTGGTGATGACCGTGGCCCGGACGTCGCCGACGTCCTCTATCAGTCCCAAAAGCGCCGAATCGACGTCGTTAAGCGCCAGACGTACCTCTGACAGAGACAGGTCGACCTGGTCGGCCGAATCGAAGGCGAATTGCTGCTCGAGAACCGCCAGGTGGGTGGCGAGACCGGCCTGTGCTCGAACGATCGTCGCAGCCCGAAGTGCCTCGTCGGCGTTGTGCAGTGCCGAGGCGTGACCGGCGATTGCACGTGTGCCGAACACGATGGAAAACACCAGGGCGAAGACGAGCATGATCGCTACGCCCACCCCGAGGGTGAGCGCGGCAACGCGCCCACCACTGCTCTTTCGCTGCAGTGGACGCGCCCGATAGACGTGACGCTTCCTGGCCATGGTTGGTCTATCGGGCAGTACCGGCCCCGAGTTGATCGTTTGCGGTGAACGCCCTCCTCCGGCATCTCAACGACCGCGATCTCACCGCGTTTGCGTAGGCTGGCTCCGTGACCATCTCCGCGGGCGGGGATGCAAGTGCGCGATTGAATGCGCGATTGAACTGACAGGAGCTTCCTTGTGATCGTCGGCGTCCCCCAGGAGATCAAAACCGAGGAATACCGGGTGGCGATGACGCCGGTCGGAGTGCGCGAGCTGGTGGCCCACGGGCATCGGGTGCTGGTAGAGAAGAATGCCGGTGCCGGTTCGTTCGTCGAGGACGACGCCTATGCCGCCGTCGGAGGCGAGATCGTCCCCGACGCGGCGGAAGTCTTCGGTGGCGCCGACATGATCGTCAAGGTCAAGGAACCTCAGCCCTCCGAGATCGAGATGCTCGAAGAGCGCCACCTGCTGTTCACCTACCTGCACCTGGCCGCCTATCCCGAAGTAGCACGCGGGCTGCTCGAATCGAAGGCGACGGCCATCGCCTACGAGACAGTCGAACTTGATAACGGCGCCTTGCCCCTGCTGGCCCCGATGAGTGAGATCGCGGGTCGGATGGCAGCACAGGCCGGTGCCCACTACCTCGAGAAGCCCAAGGGTGGGCGCGGCGTTCTGCTCGGAGGCGTGCCGGGGGTATCACCCGGCAAGGTCACGGTGCTGGGAGCAGGGATGGCGGGCCGCAATGCCGCGATGATCGCCGCCGGGATGGGGGCGGAAGTCACGGTGCTCGACCTCAACGTGAATCCGCTTCGCCATCTGGATGAATTGCAGTGGGGCAACGTGAAAACGGTTACTTCTTCCAAGTTCGCCGTCGAGCAGTTCGTCGCAGACTGCGACATGGTGGTGGGGGCGGTCCTCATCCCGGGTGCCCGAGCCCCGGTCATCGTGGACGAGGATCTGGTCATGCAGATGCGGCCCGGCAGCGTGGTCGTGGACATCTCGATCGATCAGGGAGGCTGTATCGCCACAGCCCGCGAGACCACTCACAGCGACCCGGTGTACGAGATGCACGGAGTCATGCATTACGCCGTCGGCAACATCCCCGGGGCGGTCCCCCACACCGCAACCTATGCCCTCACCAACGCAACCCTTCCGTACGTCGTGGCGCTGGCCGACGGAGTCGCCGGTGCCGTGGACCGCCGACCCGAACTTCTCGGTGGTGTCAACGTCGCCGGAGGAGCCGTCGCCAACTCGGCAGTCGCCGACTACCTCGGCGTCGAATGCGTAGACGCCAGGACCGCGCTGGGGGTTTAAGAAGAGTTTTCAGAAACAAGCGCGATCCTTGATGTCTGATGTCTGATGTCTGATTGCAACTGCAGGTGCAATCTCCTCACAGCAACTCGTTGAGCACTCCTACTGCTGCGTCCTGTAGATATCCCAACCACCCCAGCAGAGCCAACTCCGGGTCGGATTCCAGTTCCGCTTCGGCTTCCCACCCGTCGTCTTCGATCCCGAGGCGGTTGGCGAGGACGAGGCGGGCCTCTCCTATCACCCGCATGAAGGCCTCCAGGGTTTCGGGTGATCCCGGCTCCCCGGCGACTAGATCGTCAAAGGAGTCGCGGTCCTTCCGGCGGAGGAGGGTCAGGTCGTCCCCGATCAATTCGCGGTATTCGGCATCGGCGGCCGGGTCGTCGGGATGGGGCGTGTAGTCGAGCCGACCTCCGGCGTCGTCCCCCGATTGGAGGAGAGTCGGGACGCTGCGAAGCACACCCTGTTCGTTGGCCCCGACCGCGAGTTGGATGCCTCCTTCGGTTACGACGAACGGGCCCTTCACGTCTTCTCCAATGTTGCCCACAACCCGTGATGGTGCAGCCGGTGGCAGTCGGATTCCGCTTTTTCGAGAGGTCCGCTGGAAACGATTGCTCGACCTTCGTGGTGGACCTGCAGCATCAGGCGGGTCGCTTCGGGCTCCGGGTGGCCGAACAGCTTGCGGAACACCCACACGACGTACGACATCAGGTTGACCGGATCGTCCCACACGACGACCTGCCACGACCGGGCGGTCGCGTCGAGTTCGTCGACGTCGGGAACGTCGACTTGATCTGGTGCGACCGTCATCTGGTGTTGGTTCGGAGCGCCGAAGCGAGCCGTTGTGCGTTGAGCCAGTCCTCGAAGTCGCCGCGGGCGATCCGCCATTCACGCCCCATCTTTACGGCCGGGAGTTGCTCGGAGCGCAGGAGGCGGGTCACCACGTACGCCGAGACGCCCATGTATTCACAGACGTCGGCGACCGACAACCATTCCTTGGCTAGGTCGACGGTGATTCTCTCCACCCCGCGAGCGTACCGATCCTGAGATTCTGCGGGAAGAGAGTGAGCAGTGAGCAGTAACCAGTAACCAGTAACCAGACGATGGCGCTTCTTGCTGAGATCTGAGATCTGAGATCTACAAATGCCCCGCCGCAGGGGTGAGGGCCGCCGAGCATGCTGCGATCAGCAGACCGAGTCGCTCTCGCGGGTGTTCGTCTTGGAGCTCGATCACCGCGTCGATGGTGGCACCGATGGCTGCGTACAGCCCGTCCAGCGACGAAGGGGCCGCCTCGGTGGCACGACGGGCAAGATCCAGCGGCTGCAGTCGGGTCACTCCGGCAAAGGTCGTCTCGATGGCTCCAAACAGATTGGAGGCGACTCGCATCAAACCGAGATCCACGAACGCGGGCACGCCGACTCCCATCGGCGAAGCCGGTTCTCCGGCGAGCACCCGGTGCAAGTTGCCTCCGAACACTGCGGTGAGTGCCGCACCGCTGAGACCGGCCTGGATCGCCGCCCGGGTGGTGATGGTGGACGACATCAGTGGCGCCCCATACGGGGAATCGGAGGCATAGAGGATCTGGGAGGCGTCCACCCACGCAAAGAGCGCCGCCAGATCGGCCGGATTCCACCACGCCGTGTCGAACATCAGGCCGGGTCGGCTCTGACTCTCGGTGGATAGCGTCGCCAGGTCGCTGATTCCACAGTGGGCCAGGATGATCTGCAGTCCGGGGTTGGCGTCTACCAGACGCACCGGGATGTCGCCCAGGGGATCCATCCCGCGTCCGGCGTGGATCAGCAAGGGCACCCGCTT
>JAZGCP010000171.1:0-11055 GCA_036477035.1 Acidimicrobiia bacterium
GCCGACTCCAGCAGGTTGTGAGCCAGTACCGGCATCATCACATTCAGTTCAAAGTTGCCGTTGGCGTTGGACCAGGCCACCGCGGCGTCATTGCCGATCACCTGAGCAACGACCTGCATGACCGACTCGGCCATCACCGGGTTCACCTTCCCCGGCATGATCGACGACCCGGGCTGAGTGGAAGGCAGCGCCAACTCGCCGATTGCAGTGCGGGGTCCCGAGCCGAGCCAGCGAATGTCGTTGGCGATCTTGAAAAGTGCGGTTGCCACCGTCTTGAGAGCACCCGATGCAAAGGCCGCGGCGTCCTTGGCCCCCTGGGCCTCGAAGTGATCGCCCGCCTCACTGAACCCGTAGCCGGTTCGCTCGGAAACCAGAGCAATCGTATCCCGGGCAAAGCCTTCGGGAGCATTGATGCCCGTTCCGACGGCGGTCCCGCCCAAGGCCAATTCTTCGAGACCGGGCAGCGTGGCTTCTATCCGCTCGACACCCTTGCGAACCTGGGTCGCGTATCCGCCGAATTCCTGGCCCAGTCGAACCGGAGTCGCATCCATCAGGTGGGTCCGACCCGACTTGACGATCGGATCGAACTCGGTCGCCTTGGCCTCGAGGGCGAAGGCCAACCGTTCGAGCGCCGGGATGGTCGTCTCGCGCAAGGTGGTAACCGCCGCGATGTGGATCGCCGTCGGGATGACGTCGTTTGACGACTGGCTGGCGTTGACGTGATCGTTGGGATGAACCAGCTTCTCGCCGCGCTCACCGCCGAGTAGTTCCGTTGCCCGATTGGCGATGACCTCGTTCACATTCATGTTCGTCGACGTACCCGAACCCGTCTGGAAAATGTCGACCACGAACTGATCATCGTGTACCCCTTCGATCACTTCCTCAGCTGCCCGGCCGATCGCCTCGGCCTGCTCCGCCGAGATGAGTCCCAGTCCGAGATTGACCGAGGCCGCGCTCCCCTTGATCAACCCAAGCGCCGCAATCATCCTTCGAGTGAATCGAAGGTCCGAGATAGGAAAGTTGTCTACGGCCCTTTGAGTCGAGGCGCCGTAGTAGGCGTCGTCGGGGACCTGGATCTCACCCATTGAATCCTTTTCGGTCCGCATATGGAATGCTCCTCTGGCGTGATGATCGATTACCCGCCAAGCGTAGGCAGACGATCCAGGGCGCTCACCAGAGTCGATAGATAGATCCCGTACTGATCATCGTCCCGATGCGCCGAATGGGAGGATTCGGGGATCATCTCGAACTCGATCAGTGCGGAGCCCGCCAGCCACTCGCCGAATGCCACCGGGAGAATTCCCCCGGCATCCGGATCAGATCCCAGGACCACCGTCGGCACCGGCAGATTGGCCGCTTCGTCGAGCACCATCCACGGCCAATTCACCTCGATCGTCTGGAGCACCATGTCGGCGGAAGACTTCTCGAGCGCTTCGACTTTGGCCTCCACATCGGTCGGGTGCCACGTCGGGCTCATTTCGGCTATTCGGAGCGGGTCGATCTCGACAAGGTATTCCTCGAGCAGCCAACGTCGAACATCCGACATCGGTTCGGGCAACATGAGTGCCGGGTCCTGCAGGATGAGGCTCGCCGTCCATGAGGGATCAGCCGTGGCAGCCAGAACCGATATGGTCCCGCCCATCGAGTGCCCCAGGACGGCGTCCCAGCCGGTGCCCAGAGCCAGTACATCCTCGACGTGCTCCTCGAATCTGTAAGAACCGGGCTTGGCGCTGTCGCCGTGCCCCCTGAGATCGGCTGCAACGACGGACCAACCGCGCGCCGCCAGATCTGGAGCGAGTCGCCACCAGCCGGCGACACTCGATGTGATGCCGTGCAACAGCAGGATTCGCCGCTGGCCACCTTCGCCCCAGGTCCGGGTGTGAAGTGGAACCGACATCCCAGGCTCCTACTAGAGCCCGTCCAGGAAGGAGTCGGATACGGCCGGCTCGGCGTCGGAGCCCGGGCCGAACTCATTGATCAGAGTGTCGTATCCGGTGGCTTCGAGCTCCTCGGCGAGTTCGGGTCCACCGGACTTGACTATCCGGCCGGCGACCATCACATGGACCCGATCCACCGCAAGGTAGCGAAGGATGCGGCTGTAGTGAGTGATCACCAGCACTCCCAGGTCCGGACCTCGCATTGCCTCGACCATTTCCGCCACTTCGCGAACTGCATCGATATCCAGCCCAGAATCGATCTCGTCGAGAATCGCCACTCGAGGAGCCAGCGCACCGAGCTGGAGCATCTCGGATCGCTTCTTCTCGCCTCCGGACAAGCCGACGTTGACCGGCCGGTCCATGAATCGCTCCATGTCGAGGCGGGGTGCCGTTGTCGCCGCCCTGGAGCTGATCTGAGGGCCACCGATTGCCGCCATCTCTTCCAAGAGCTCGGCGAGTGCCACCCCGGGGACCTCCACGGGATACTGGAACGCCTCGAAGAGGCCCAGCCGAGCACGCTCGTCCACCGCAAGCCCGAGCACCTCGGAGCCGCCGACCAGGGCCGAACCGGTGGCCTCGTACCCCGGCTTGCCCATGAGAGCGTGACACAGTGTCGACTTGCCGGAGCCGTTGGGCCCCATGAGGGCATGCACATCTCCGAATGGAACTTCGAGGTCGACTCCGCGCAGGATATGGAGATCGCCGAGTCGTACGTCGAGTGCGGTGATGGCCAACGCCGGAGTTGTCATGCTGTTCCTCGTTCGGTCGAATCCACGGTCACGAACACATCCGATCCGTCGATCTCGGCGACGTAGACCGGCACCGGACGTGTCGCCGGCAACGAATTCGGCTCGCCGGTGCGGAGATCGAACTCCGAACCATGCCGCGGGCATTCGACCGCCTCATCGAAGACCTCTCCGTCTGCCAGTGACGCCTCGGCGTGGCTACACCGATCGCCGATCGCAAAGACATCGGTACCGATCAGAAACAGTGCGATCCGGTGCCCACCGACATCGACTTGCATTGCTGACGACTCGGAGAGCCGATCAACCGAGGTCACACGAAGACGCTCGCTCATTGAGCCACCCGGTCGTACTTGGCCATCGCCGCCGCCCGCAGCACCGGCTTGAGTTCTTGCTGCGGGAAACGCTGCAGCGACTCTTCGAAGAACCCGAGAACCTGAAGCCTGTCCGCCCGGGGTGCCGGGAGCCCGCGACTCATTAGGTAATAGCGCTGCTCCTCGTCGAGCGGGCCGACCGCCGACGCGTGGCCACAACGCACGTCGTCCGCCAGGATCTCGAGGTTGGGCACCGAGTGGGCCTCGGCGCCAGCAGAGAGCACCAGGTTCCGGTTGGTCTGGTGGGCGTTCGTGCCTTGACCTCCCGGCTCGATCCGTATCAGGCCGCTAAAGACCGAGCTTGCCTCACCGGCGACCGCACCCTTGAGAAACATCTCAGATGTTGTATTCGGTCCAATGTGGTTCATGAAATAGCGATAGTCGAGCGTTTGGGTGTCATCGCCGAAGTAAGCACCGGCTATCCGGGCGTCGGCACCCCGGCCCACCAGATCGGCGGTGAGCCGCAGTCGCGAAAAGCCGGCACCGAGCCCCGCCTCGGAGAGACCAACCGAGGCGTCGCGATCCGCCCTCAACCTATGCCATCCGATCGCCGTCGTCTGGTCGCCCCAGGTTTGCACGACCGTCACCGACACCCTGGCAGCCGTGCCGGCCAGAACCTCCACGTCGGGAAGCACCAGAGCCTCGAGTCCGTCCGGCGACCGCTGCTCGACCACGACTGCGACCGCCGAGGCCTCGCCGCCGACCACGAGCACGCGCGGGATCGAGAGCGCACCCGGTGTGGCAGCTTCGACGGACACGAATACTGGATTGGCCACCACCTCGCCGGCAACGGCCTGGACGATGACTCCGGAGCCTCCAAAGGCGCCTGCTGCGGCACCGAACTTGTCGGCGGGAGAAACCGGTTCATATGAGGGAAGGTCGGCGTCAGACAGCCGTGTGATGTTGCTCCCGGCAACGTCCACGACGTGACCGTCGACGATGTCCGCCCGACCGGCTACCTCGGCGAACAACGCCTCGTAGCTGCTGGGCGTGGGCTTGGATCCAGGCCCCTCCGGGATCTCGAACTCCAGCAGACTTCCCGGTACCTCTACGTAACGCCAATCCTCATCTTTGGAACTCGGCGTGGGCAAGGCTTCGAAGGCGGCGAAGGAGGCAGCCGCGGCCTCACGAAGAGGGTCGGGCAGATCTGCCGTAAGGCGTTCGTGAGTGGATCGGTCGAGTGGAAACACGCTGTGCAAAGTCCATATCTGAGGCCTGGCGAGACTCTAAAGGGAGCAGTCGCCGTACAACGAACCCTTGGTTCGCAATTGGCAATTCGCAATTCGCAATCCAACGATGAACTCTGCCTGAGGAATAAAACTAAGGATTAACCAGCCGCCAGGTGCCGACGAGCTTGGGCGAATACCGCGTCGAGCATCTCCTCGGTGAGGCGACCGGTAAAGGTGTTTTGCTGGCTCGGGTGGTACGACCCGATGAGCAATAGGCCGGGGGTCTCGGACACCACACCGTGTCCGAATGAGGGTCGAGGTCTCGGAACCGCCACGCCCGCGGCTGCGAGCAGCCGATGCATGACACCCCAAGCAAATCCGCCGAGGCACACCAGGACCCGGGCTCGGTCGAGCAGTTCCAATTCCGCTTCCAGCCACGGAACGCAGTTATCCCGCTCGGTCGTCGTCGGTTTGTTGTCGGGAGGAGCACAGCGCACCGGCGCGGTCACCCAGGCATCGTGCAGGACCAACCCATCGTCCCGATCCACCGAGCTCGGCTGGGAGGCAAACCCGGCGCGATGTAGGGCCCGATAAAGCCAATCTCCGGAACGATCACCGGTGAACATGCGGCCGGTTCGGTTGGCGCCGTGGGCTGCGGGAGCCAGTCCGACGACTACCAACCGCGCAGCGGGGTCACCGAACCCGGGCACGGGCTTGCCCCAGTAGACATCCGTTGCGTATGCGGCCCTCTTCTCTTTGGCGACCGCCTCTCGCCACTCGACCAGTCGGGGGCAGCGGCGGCAATCGACGATCTGTGCCTGGAGCACCTCTATCGCGGTCATGTCGGCACCCTAGGAGCCCGGTCGGCTGTGGATGAGTCACCGTTCACGCTGTGGACAACTCTCCACAGCCCGACTCTCAGATTCCCGATACTCCTATGCCGCAACGGGTTTCACCGACCTCAGTTCTCCACAGGCCCTGTGGATTCTCTTTGCGGCCGACCCGATCGGAGTGATACGGTGCTCGCCCGCCCACCGGGACGAAAGGGGGTGTGCGGTTTGGTCAAGCGCCTACGAGACACGCTGCCGCTATCCGACAGTGTCGGTCTCTACCTCGATTCGGTGGCCGAGCACGACTTGCTCACGGCCGAGGATGAGGTTCGCCTAGCCAGAACCATGGAGGCCGGGCGCAAGGCACAAGGCACACTCGATGACGCTGCCAAGCTGACTCGTACAGAGCGCGCCAAGATCTTTCGCGCGATCCATCAGGCGGACGAGGCCAAAGCCGAGTTCATTCGCTCCAACCTCCGGCTCGTGATCTCGATTGCAAAGCGGTACTCGGGACGGGGCCTCGACCTGCTCGATCTGGTGCAGGAAGGCAACCTGGGCCTTATCCGGGCAGTCGAGAAGTTCGACTGGCGAAAGGGCTTCAAGTTCTCGACGTACGCCACCTGGTGGATCAGACAAGCAATCACCCGGGGACTGGGAAACCAAGGTCGCACAATTCGACTCCCGGTCCACATGGTCGACGTGGTGCGAACCGTTCAAGAAACGGCGATCACCCTCCGAGAAAAACTTCGGCGCAGCCCCACCTTCGAGGAAATCTCTCAGGCCAGTGGGCTGGATCTCGAGCGAGTAGAACTCGCTCTCACCGCACCTGCGGACACGGTTTCGCTCGACCGTCCGGTCGGGTTCGAAGGGGACGCTCAACTCGGTGATTTCGTCGAGGACGCCGACGCCGCTGATCCGTTCGAGATCGCAGCCGAGGCCTCGGCCAGGCGCCACCTGGGGCAGGCGATGTGCATGCTCGATGACCGCGAACGCGAGATCATCATTCTTCGCTACGGACTCGATGGAACCAGTCCCCGCACTCTCTCCGACGTCGGCGGCCGCTTCGATCTGACCCGAGAACGAATCCGTCAGATCGAAGGCAGGGCGTTGGCCAAGCTTCGCCATCCTTCGTGCGGCTTCGACCTGGAGTCTTTGCTCTGACGGCACCGCCGTCAGAGCGTTTATCCGTTTTCCGTCAACCGGCGACAGTTTGCGGGTTCTGAACGGATAACTCGACCGCATGCCGGCGCTACACCGCCGAGAACGTCATCAGCCTGCAGCAGTACGCCCCTATGGAACGGAAGGCGGGCCTCCAAAAGAGGCCTCACACCTCAAACAAACGAGGTGCCATCCCCTCCACTCCCGACAGCGCGTCGTAGTCGACTTCGGCACACCCGATACCGCGATCCGAGGCGAGTGTCTTAGCCTGCGGTGCGATCGTTTGGGCGGCGAGGATCCCCCGCACCGGAGCCAGAACCGAGTCCTTGTTCAGGAATTCGAGATAGCGAGTCAATTGCTCGACCCCGGCGATCTCTCCCCTGCGCTTGATCTCTACTGCCACGACCTGACCATCGATGGCCTTACACAGGAGATCCACCGGTCCGAGTTCCGTCATGTATTCGCGCTCGAGCATCTCCAAGCCGTCTTCGATCAACCACGGCCGTTCGGCCAGAAGCCGCTGGAGTTCCTTCTCCACACCGTCCTTGGAAAGGCCGGGATCTTCGCCCAGTTCATGGGTGAGGTCGGCCAGCACCTCCTCCAGGTGAATCGTGAGCGTCTCCCCTTTGCGATTGGTCACGACCCACTCATCATCCGATTCGGCGAAGTGATTGGGTGCATTCATCCAGTTGAGCGGCTTGTACGCCCCGCCGTCGGCGTGAATTGCCACGCAACCATCTGCCTTGACCATCAGAAGTCGGATCGCCGACGGCAGGTGGGCGTTCAGCCTCCCCGAGTAATCGACCGAGCAGCGAGCCACGACGAGACGCATGAAGGGCGAGGGTAGTGAGCATCAGACATCAGAGATCTGAGATCTGAGATCTGAGATCTGCAATCTGAGATCGGACCACTACCGTCCTGTCCATGAACGTCGATGTCGCCGTCATCCCCTGCGCCGGGGCCGGAACCCGCATGCGTCCTGCAACGAGAATCGTGCCCAAGCCGCTGATTCCGGTGATCGACCGTCCGGTCATCCAATACGTGGTGGAGGAGGCTGTGGAGGCCGGCATCACCGAGATCGTGCTCGTGGTCGACGAACGACCGGGAGATCCTGTGATCTCCCATTTCATCGCGGGCGAACCGATCCCCGGCTTGGAAAGTGTCACGTTCACCCGGGTGGTCCAAGAAGCACCGCGCGGACTCGGTGACGCCGTCCTGTGTGCCCGCCATGCCGTCGGAGACCGGCCGTTCCTGTGCATGCTCTCGGACATGTTCCCCCGACCGCGCCGTTCGTACACTCCCCGTCTGGTGTCGGCCTTCGATGGCCGCACGGTGCTCGCGGTCCAAGAGATGCCCGACGAGTATCGGACTCGGTGGGGATTCGTCGCCACTGCAGGCGAACGCCTGGACGGCATCGTCGAGGTGGTCGGCGCAGTCGAGAAGCCGGGCGCGGATGCGCCGTCGAATCTCGGTCTTCCCGGAAGGTACGTCTTCACCCCGAAGATCTTCGACCTGCTCGCCGCCCAGGAGCCGGGTCACGGCGGCGAGATTCAGCTCACCGACGCTATCAACACCCTGGCGACTCGCGACGGTGCCTTAGGGGTAATCGTCGGCGACGATCTCTTCGATACCGGAATCCCAGCCGGGCTACTCGAAGCAACCGCGGCAGTGGGCTTGGCGCGACCCGACCTGGCAGAACAATTCAGGCGGGCACTGAAGAGGATGCTCGAGCAGTAGAAGCGCAATAAGCAATAAGCAATAAGCAATAAGCAAGCGATAGCCCGGTCTTCTCTTGCGAATTGCGGGAGGTGGCGCCAGCCGCCAACCTTTGCGAATTGTGGGAGGCTCCGAAGGAGCCGACCTTTTAAATGATCTTGTCGCTGAATCCCGCCATCTGGCGCAGCAGGTCGGTCTGCCCGACGTGATAGGTGTCGTGGAAGTACGTGAACATCACCTGTGCGGCGCGAGACGCCATGCGTCCATCGTCCACCGACGTCTCCTCGCCCATGAACTCATCGTCGGCACCGGCCAACACTGACTCGAGCGCCTCCCCTGAGGCATCCAGCAGTGCCAGCAGTTCCGCAAACTCGATGACGCCCGGGCCGTCTCCCGTGATCGGATCGGATTCCCGCAAGTATCGAGCAGCCTGATCCTCACTCATGACAGCTTCGGCTCCGAACAGTCGGACCAGCAGCTGTGAGCGGGCATTTACGACATGTCCTAGCACCCAGTTGAAGCAGTTGATGTTGTACTCGGTTTGGGTGAGCGATTGCTGGTGGGACAGGCCTTCAGCCTGAGCATGAACAATGCGCTGATTTCGGCTAAAACCGCGCGAGAGCATGTCACTGATCATGATGTGAGGCTACTGGTTCGGCCGTCACTGGGCCTGAATGTCGCCGGCGTTGTAGCGTCAGAAGATGACCACGATCCGGCCATACGATCAGGGCGATCTCCAGGCATGCCGCGACCTGTGGTTAGAACTGACGGTTCACCATCGCCGTATCTACGAAGTCGACACGATCGGCGGCGATGATCCGGGGGCTCAGTTCGACGAACACCTGACCGCGGTCGGCCCCGCGAGAATCTGGGTGGCGGAAACCGACAGAATGGTTGTCGGACTGGCCGGGCTGATCGTGGATGGGACGTCGGGTGAGGTCGAACCGGTCGTCGTCACCGAAAGTGAGCGAGGCGGCGGCATTGGACGAGCCCTGGTGAGACGGGTTATCGAGGAGGCCGGTGCGCTGGGAATTCAGGTGCTCTCGGTCAGACCGGTGGGGCGCAACACAAACGCGCTCAGGTTCTTCCGAGACTCTGGATTCGACGTCCTGGGCCACATCGAAGCGGTCATGGACCTATCCGGAGAACGCGAATGGGTTGACGGAGAGACAATCGCCGGTCGCGACTTCAAGGTCTAGTAACCAGTAAGGATCGCGTGTCTGGCTGGATACTGGATACTCGACAGAGAGTTCAACTCGAATCGAGCAAAGACGTCCGACAGGTCCGGCGGGATCAGATTGAGAACTGGAAACGGCGTCGGCGCTAGCCGACGCTCCCTTCCATCTGCAATTCGATCAGCCGATTGAGTTCGACTGCGTACTCCATGGGGAGTTCCTTGACGATCGGCTCGATAAAGCCGGCGACGATCATCGCCGTGGCTTCCTCTTCGGACAACCCCCGGCTCCGTAGGTAGAACAGCTGGTCGTCTCCGACCTTCGAAATCGTCGCTTCATGTCCGATCTGAGCGTCCGCCTCCTCGATCTCCATGTAGGGATAGGTGTCGGATCGGCTGTTCTCATCGAGAATGAGTGCGTCACAGCGAACGAACGACTTGACGCCCTCGGCGCCGTCTTCGACCCGTACCAATCCCCGATACCCGGCGCGGCCACCGTCCATCGAGATCGACTTAGAGGTGACCAGCGAGGTCGTGTTGGGAGCGGCATGCACGATCTTGGCCCCGGCATCTAGGTGCTGACCCTCACCGGCAAAGGCGATCGACAGCACCTCGCCGTGGGCGCCCTCCTCCATCAGCCAGACGGCCGGGTACTTCATGGTCAGCTTCGAACCCAAGTTTCCGTCGACCCACTCCATGGTGGCGTTGCGGTAGGCGGCCGCTCGCTTGGTGACGAGGTTGTAGACATTGTTCGACCAGTTCTGGATGGTGGTGTATCGGCAGCGCCCACCTTCCTTGACGACGATCTCGACCACCGCACAATGGAGCGAGTCGCTGGAATACGTCGGTGCCGAACACCCCTCGACGTAGTGCACGTACGCACCCTCGTCGATGATGATCAGCGTGCGCTCGAACTGACCCATGTTCTCTGCATTGATCCGGAAATATGCTTGGAGCGGCTGCTCGACATGAACGCCGGGCGGTACGTAGATGAACGAGCCACCGGACCACACTGCCGAGTTGAGCGCGGCGAACTTGTTGTCGTTGGGCGGGATGATCGTCCCGAAGTATTCCCGGACGATATCGGGATATTCCCGCACCGCGGTGTCCATGTCGCAAAACAGGACCCCCATCTCCTCCAGGTCCTCGCGGTTGCGGTGGTACACCACTTCTGACTCGTACTGCGCGGTCACGCCCGCCAGGTACTTGCGTTCGGCCTCGGGGATGCCGAGCTTCTCGTAGGTCTCCTTGATCGAGTCGGGGACCATGTCCCAATCATCGACCAGACCTTCGGTGGGCTTGATGTAGTAGTAGATGTCGTCGAAGTCGATGTCATCCAGCATCCCACCGCCACCCCATGTCGGCACCGGCTTACGAAGAAAGCGCTGGTAGGACTTGAGGCGGAACTCCAACATCCACTCCGGTTCGCCCTTCATCGCCGAGATCTCGCGCAGCAGCTCCTCGTTGAGGCCCTTGCGAGGTTTGAAGACGTAATCCTCTTCGTCCGACCAGCCCAGCTGGTACTTCCCGAGGTCGAGATCGGCTGTCGTCATGGCGCGGTTAGCTCCTTTGGGCCCGTGGGCCCCGAGTGTATTGGCGCCCGGTTCCGAAACAAGGGGAACCGAGAAAAAACAAGGGAAACCGAGAAGGAGGTAGTGAGCGGAAGGTGCCGGACCGGGATGGGGGAGTGGGGGAAGACCGACCCGTGTCCGGCACCTCCGCTTCACGTATTAGAACACGACCGCGACGCTATGCGTTCCAGGTTTCTAGCCCACCTCCCCCGGCCATCGGCCGTCCATCGGGCCTGGTGGACGAAGGGTCGATCGGAGTCGATTCGCTCGACGAGGTTTGACCAGGAGGCACCACCCTGGTTGAGTGCTTCGGAGAGAACCTGGTTCTCACCATTCCCAACCGGGAGCACACCGGAACGTGGCCAAGAAAGACGATGTCGTAC
>JAZGCP010000172.1:0-7198 GCA_036477035.1 Acidimicrobiia bacterium
CGGTGAGATGATCGACAATCTCTCTCCATGCCGCGCCGATATCGCCGCTTTCCAGCCTCCGCAGCCGCCGTCGCCGGCGGGCCCACTTGATTGCGGGAATCATTCCGAACAGCCCGAGCAGGACCGAGGCCATTGGTGTCAGCCAACTCGGAAGCTGTAACCCGGCTTCGGCGTCGCTGCCACCATCGGTGCCGACGACGCGCTCCGGGATGTCGAACTCGTCTTCTCGGAAGATCGCACCTCCCGGGCCATCGAGTTCAAGCCCCGGCAACACCGGTTCAGGTACGTCGAGATAGTCGGCGATGTCGAAGGGAAGGTCGGCCAGGGTTGCCGGGTTCACGCCGTCACCGCGTGGGGTGGGATCGAAGCGAACCCACCCCTGTGAAGGCATCCACAACTCCACCCATGCGTGCGCATTGCGGTCGCGCACGACGACCCGACCATCTTCGAGCAATGTCCCCGGTGTAAACCCGAGTACTACCCGGGAGGGAATGCCGAGCGTGCGAGCCATCACCGCCATCGAGGTCGAGAACTGCTCGCAGTATCCGATCCGGTAGTTGTCGCTCGCCGGGTCGAGCAACCAATCAGACAGGACCGAGGCTCCGTGGCCGGGGACGATCGCGGTGGAGTAGACGAAATGACCCGGTGTGCGAAAGAAGGCCTCGAGAGCCAGAGCCTTCTCGAATTCGGTTTGGAGGCCCCGCGTGTTTGCGACCGCAAGAGCACCGATCCGGCTATCGAGTTCGTCCGGGAGTTCGAGGAAGCGCTCGGCGTTCTCCAGCTCGCGCCGCTCGATGCCGATGGGAGCATCGTCGGATTCGAAGTCGTCTTCGTCGATGGCCCCCTGGAAGACAATCGACGGCAACCCGTCGTCGGTCCGGCTCAGGACATCGAGATCCGGGGTGGGCACGTCGGAAGTGACCGTGTACGCCATGCCCCTGTAGGTGAGTGCATCGAAGCGCAATGCAGCGTCGTCGGTCTTGACCCGGTATCCACGATCGACCGCAGTGTTGGGCGCCGACATCGACCTGGGGGAGTAGGCGGCCGGCAACCAGTCCATCTGCAGCGCCAGGACTGTGATGTCCTGGACGATCGATGAGGTCGGACCGAAGAATGCGGCCTCGGCGAGTTCGAAAGAATCGACCTCTTCGGGCCGATCGATATCTGGACTTCCGCCGATGTGCCATTGCACCCCATCGAACTGGTCGAGCGTCAGCATGCGCCAATACACTTGGTCGGGGGCGAGGTCTCCCTGCACGTCGGCCACAAAAACCGGGACGTTGGACTGCGAAACCAGGCTCTGACGGATTCCGACGAAGGGGTTGTACGAGACGCTGCCGTAGTACTCGCCGCTGAGGCCGGTTCGCACTCGCCAGCTCAGGTACCCACTTCGGGGCACCAGGCCGGAAACTGCGCTGGCCGACACGACGGCGACCGTGAGAGCCGCCACCAGCGTGAGGATTGCGAGCGAAGGTAGCGACCGTATGAGGGCCAGGCGGGTCACCCCGGAAGTGAGCAGACCTGTGGATTCGCGCCTGCGGTCGAAGGCAACCGCCAAAAGAGCTACGCCGATGAAGACCATGAATGCTATTCCCCAGGCGCTGCCGGGTCGGCGGTCCATCACCGCGAACTCGAGATAGACCACGAGCGGGGAAAGAACCGCGATGTAAGGCCGTCCCCGTCCGATGCCCCACGACAGGAGTGCGCCCAGGATCCAAAAGACCAAGGCCAGGATGGCGATGATGCCCGACAGCGGGATGACGGGTGCGACTCCGGCGTTGATCACAGCGCGGGCGAATCCGATTTCATCGCCCAAGGCCCGCATCGAATCGAGTGAGGGGAACCAGGCTGCCGAGGGAACGGCGATCCTCATCGCGACCAGCAGCGCGCCCGTCGTGTTGATCGCAAATACCGTGCGTCCGCTGAGCCGGTAGGACAGGCCGGCCCAGGTGATGGTCGCGCCGAGCAGGGCTGTCGTCGCCAGGATCAATTCCCATGGCAGGCCCTCGATGGACGAGCGGAGGAGACGCTCGGCTCTGGCGAGAGCCAGTCCGATTCCCGCAATGCCGGCTATCCAACTGAAGCGGTAGACCATGAAAGCTCCATTGCGGTTCTCCACGCGGGACCCCAATTCGAATCCGGGCCGACCATCACCGTGACGGCACCGGACCGCTGGAACACCCCGACGTCATCGGTTGCCCGGTCCCCAACCGCCATGACGACGGTTCGGGTGAAATCCTTGGCGAGAACGCGATAGGCGGCAAGGACTCCATCGTCCGGGACACCGGTGACGATGATGAGTGCACCTCCGCCGACACCCTGGCGGCGCAATCGACTGACGGTGCTGCGGAGATCTAGGTAGGGCGCGGGTGTGATCGTGGCCAGCATGTCCATGGCCTGTTGGAAGCGGCTCCCTGATCGGAGTCCCGGAGCTCGTTCGGCGGCCCAGAGCTCGGGGCTGAAGCCGCCCTTGAAGAGGTGGGTGGCAGCCGAGGCCGCCCCCCGTACCGCCTGTTCAAAGGCCTCGTCGGTCGGGTATCGCTCGGCACGGGTGTCGAGCAGTACGAGGGCTCGAGCCTGCCAGGGGATCTCGAGCTGTTTGATCATCAGCTGGTCGCGCTTGGCTGTTGACGGCCAATGCACCCGTCGCAGATCGTCACCGGTCTGGTACTCGCGCAGCGTAAAAAAGTCCTCACCGCCGTGAGGAGCAAACGTCGGACGGGTGGACTGAACGCTCGGATCGAGGCCGCGGACTGCCGGAAAGCCGCTAAAACGTTCGATCCGCGGATACACCGTGAGTCGATCCTGAGTTCCGGTGTGGTTGCGGCGTTCGGTGAGCGCAAACGCATCGCTCACCGAGACCTCGGCAGGACCCACCTGGTACACCCCCCGAGCCCGACACAGAACCTCGTAACGAGCGAGCAAGGGTTGACCGGGCGTCGTGGTTGCCGCCGCAAAGCGTGCGACTCCGAGCCCGTGCACCGTGTCCACTATTTCGAGGTTGCGGATGCGACGAGCCGCCGTGACATCGACCTCCACGACGACCTCATCTCCCTCGTGGACCTGTACCGGGTAGATGTGGCGCGTAATGGCGACGCCGGGACTGGCGAAGCGGACGAAGAGCATGCCGACTGCGACTGCTGCCACGAGGAACATCGCCGTCGTCATCAGCTCGGATTCACCAAAGCCGACCCAGAGGACGAGCAGAGCCGCGGAAACACCCAGTGCCGCCCAGCCTCTGGTTGTGGGCATCAGGCCCGCACTCCGCTCCCCGGTACAGGGACACCCTGGGCGATTCCGTCGACGATCTCTTCGACAACGGCTCCGCGCATCTGAGCTTCCGGTCGCAGGATCAGCCGGTGAGTGAGGACCGGCTTGAGCATTGCCTTGACGTCGTCCGGCGTCACAAAATGGCGGCCGGCGACCGCGGCGCGAGAGCGGGCAGCCCGCTGCAGGAACAGAGTGGCGCGGGGTGAGGCGCCCAGGAGGAGGTCGGGGTCGTCGCGAGTCGCCTCAACGGTATCGACCAAGTACTCCTTGATCGGATCGGAGACGTGTATCCGGCGGGCGATATCGATCATCCGAACGACGTCATCCGCGCTCACGACGGCCTCGAGGTCGGCGAAGGTGGAGGTGCGTCCGTGGGCTTCGAGCATTTCGAGCTCTTTACTTCTGGACGGGTAACCCATGACGAGGCGCATCATGAAGCGGTCGAGTTGCGCCTCCGGCAGGGGGTAGGTGCCTTCGTGCTCGATCGGGTTCTGTGTGGCCATGACCATGAATGGGAGATCGAGGATGCGGGTTGTGCCGTCGACCGTCACTTGTCGCTTTTCCATTGCCTCCAAAAGCGCAGACTGCGTCTTGGGGCTGGCGCGGTTGATCTCATCGCCGAGCACGATATTGGCGAAGATCGGGCCGGCTCTGAAGACGAAGGTACCTCGTTCTCGGTCCCAAACCGAAACTCCGGTCACGTCCGACGGAAGTAGGTCCGGAGTGAACTGGATTCGTTGGAACTCGCAGTGGATGCTGCGCGACAACGATTTGGCAAGCAGGGTCTTGCCGACCCCGGGAACATCCTCGACCAGGACGTGCCCTTCGGACAGGAGAGCCATGACTATCAGCTCGATGACATCGCGCTTGCCCTGGATTACGCGCTCGATGTTGTCCGATACGGTCTGGAACTGCTCGGAGAACCAGGCCAGGTCGTCTTGCCCAACCGGTTGGGTGGTCACCTCACGCCTCCTGCTTGTTTGCGGCCCGCAGGTTATCAGCGACAAGGGGCTGCGCGGCTGACGGAGGCATAACAGTTGCCCACCCGGCATCAGGTGACAACTAGTAGTCGAATTGACTACCATCCGTGGTGACAGTCCCGGGCGACAGTGCCGTTTACGTTCGGGACACGAGAGGATGGTCAGCTGTGGGTGCCGAGACCCTCCAGACAGAACTGCTCGGCGTGCCCGGGGTGTCGGCGGCCGAGATCGACGCCGGTGCCGGGGCCATTCCGGCCGGGGTAAAGGTGAGCCTCTCACCGGACGCAGATGCGCGACGGGTGGGCATCGAAGTGCAGCGGATCCTGGCAGCCCACGGGATGCGGTCGCGATTCTCCTCCAGCAAAGATGATCCGCCGTCAACTCTGCCAACCGAAGCTTCGCCTCCAACGCCACCGGTGCCTGAGTCGCCGCCGCCGCCGGTCGTCGACTCGTCGACTGCGCCGCAGCCTGTCGCGGTTTCTGTTGAGCCCGCGCCGGATCCGCCACCGAACGCACCACCGTCGCCGAGCTCGATTCCAGAGCTACGGTCGGTCTCGGTCGAAGAGCGGGTGGATGGCTTGACGGCGTCGGTGGTGCTGTCCAACGGGCGAGCAGCTTCTCGTACGATCGGAGCCGACGTCGGCGCCGAGCAATTGCATGCCGCCATTGTCGGCGCAGTTGCCGAGGCGGCCGGGGAAGCGGTTACGGCAAAGGCCATCGAGTGGCTCCAGATCGATGAACGGACAGTTGTCACCGTGGTGGTCGAGCGGGATGACGGATCACTGGGAGCCGGAGCCGGTGTAACCAGGTTCGGACGGGCCTTTGCGGTCGGCACGGCCACCAGATCGGCCCTCCAGAGCTGATCAGGTTGTCCGGATGTCTTCGGAGTCGCTTTCCTCGGCCTCGTCGGCAGCGATGATGTGAATCAGGACGTCGCCATCGGGGAGGATCCCGGGCCGGTCGATGCGGTGCGCTCCGATGCCGGCGGCATGCTCACCGACTCGCTCCAGGACATGGCGGATCATCCGTCGCGATGGATCCGGAATCGCTTGCGAGTCGAGCGTCGCCAGGTCGGCCGGGTCCGTCGAAACGACTTGGATCCCACGCCCGTGGAGATCCCATAGCATTATTTCTTGTACGACGGCATCCGAGGACAAGGTAGCGATGCCGGGAACGACCACTGCATCCACTCCGCCGGCAGCAATTACACCGAGCAGGCTGAGGTAGCCGTCACGATTGGCGGCTTGCCCGGGACTTTGCAGGTCTTGGCATAGCGCCACCAGGCGATGGCCATTGTCGCCGGCAAAACGGCGAATCTCTTCCTGCTGGCTGAAGGCGGTGCGCCCATCCGATGGATCTGGCGACTCCCGCACGTATCCGACCACCCGCACCGGTGATACCTCCGCAATCTTGCCGGCCCATCGTCGCCCGACCGGGCCGCCGCGCCGACGGTTCTTAGCCCGGGCGCATTTCAAACCACAGTACCACCGAGAGTGTTGGGTTGCGCCTCCGAGCGTGGTGTCGAGGATAGGTCTAGCCGGACCCGGCCATCTCGATATAGGCGGCCCAAGACGGGTGAGGCATGGTTCCGAGTCCGATGAGCATCCATCCGTGGCGCCGGGGAGCATGTGGTCGGCTGGCCAGAGACATCGAGGCCTCCGACGGCGTGCGATCTCCTTTGCGGGCGTTGCACGCACGGCAGGCAGCGACGATGTTTTCCCAGGTGTGGTCGCCACCGCGAGACCGAGGAAGCACATGGTCCAAGTTCTCCGCCGGTCGTCCGCAGTACTGGCATCGGTGCCGATCCCGGGCAAAAACCGCTCTGCGGTTTAGAGGAATCCGGCGGTGGAACGGAACTCGGACATACCGGCGCAGTCTCACGACAGTGGGGACCGGAATCTGGAGGTGCTCAGACGCCCAGGATTCCTCTCCGGCGTGGACCAGCTCGGCCTTCCGGTTGACCAGCAGCACTACGGCGCGGCGCGCCGACACGACCGAGAGGGGCTCATATGTGGCGTTCAACACCAGCGCTCTTGCCATGGGGTGGCGACGATACCAGCGACGGTGTGATTGTTCCCGAGACTGCTGATCGGTTCAGTGGGACCCTGGGCGACCTAACGACGAAGATGCACGACGAATGTTGCGACGGGCCTGGCTCTAGGAGTCCCTATCGGCGCCGTGTTTGCGCAACACTTCGAGTTCCTGCTTCAGCTGCTTGCGGCGCCTACGCCACCGGCGCCATCCCCAGCCGGCCACCTTGCCTCCAACCATGCCCGACAGGAAAGTGGCGATCAGAATCATCCACAGCGGTTGGTCGAACCGGAACCCGGCCCAGGACACCCCGGTGGAGTCGAGATTCGAAAATATGAGGATTCCGATGGGCACCAGCACTAGAGCAGACAGGATCGCCGGACCGACCCAGCGTCGGTCCGAGGTCGATCGGCCGACATCGAGCTTCGGGTCTGCGGCCTCGGGTCGGGTCGGGTCCGTCATCAGCGGATGATCAGCACCGGCATCGGGGAGCGCCGGGCTAGCTTGGTGCTTACCGAGCCGAGCAGACCCTCGAACAACCCCTTGCCGTGGGATCCGATGCAGATTACGTCGGCACCGATATCGGTAGCACCCGCCACGATGCCGGAAGCGGCTTCACCTTCGCGCACGATCACATCCGGGGTGAGACCCGCCGCCTCGAGGGCCGCGACCAGCTCGGAAGTACGCATCGTCTTCTGGTCGTCGAGATACCTGCTCAGCATTTCGTCGTCTCCCGGCCAGTCGGCTCCGACGGTCGTTCCGGCTTCGGGTTGCAAGCCGACGTATTCGGCATCCTGGTGAGTGGCGTCGAGGACGCGCTCGCCGAAGAGGCTGCGCAAATCCCGCAGAAGATTCCGGTTTATCTCAACCATCGTGAGAACGGTTACCGAACCGTCGGTACCGGCCAAGGCCGATGC
>JAZGCP010000173.1:0-3557 GCA_036477035.1 Acidimicrobiia bacterium
GACTAAGGACTAACGACTGGAGGCGGCGAAAGCCGCCGACCTACTCCTCGCTCGTACTCGACTCCGCCATCGCCGCGATCTGCTGCACGACGTCGGCATTGGCCAACGTTGTCACATCGCCCAACTGACGCTGCTCCGAGATGTCCTTGAGCAGCCGTCGCATGATCTTGCCCGACCGAGTCTTCGGAAGATCATCGGTGAAAACGATCGACTTGGGCCGGGCAATCGGGCCGATCTTGTCGGACACGAATTTACGTAGCTCCTTGATCAGGTCTTCGTTGCCCTCGATGCCGCTCCGCAGAGTGACGAAGGCGGCGATGGCTTCGCCGGTCAGATCATCCTTACGACCGACCACCGCCGCCTCGGCAACAGCCTCGTGCGCAACCAGCGCCGATTCGACTTCGGTGGTGGAGAGTCGATGGCCGCTCACGTTCATGACGTCGTCCACCCGGCCGAGCAGCCAGTAGTAACCCTCATCGTCCCGCTTGCAACCATCACCTGCGAAGTAGATGCCGTCGTACTTCGACCAGTAGGTGTCGACGTACCTATCAGGGTCGCCGTAGATGGTCCGCAGCATGCCCGGCCACGGCCTGGTGAGCACCAGGTAGCCGCCGCCTCCAAGCGGAACCGAATCTCCCGCTTCGTCGTATACATCGGCGCCGACCCCGGGGAACGGGAACGTGGCCGACCCCGGCTTGGTCGTGACCGCACCGGGAAGCGGCGTAATCATGATGTGGCCCGTCTCGGTCTGCCACCAGGTGTCGACAATCGGGCATCTTTCGGCACCGATCGTGCGGTGGTACCACATCCACGCCTCTGGGTTGATCGGTTCGCCGACCGTCCCCAGCAGTCGCAGCGAGGACAGATCGTGCCCCTGGGGAAACTCCTCACCCCATTTCATGAAGGCGCGGATCGCGGTCGGAGCCGTGTAAAAGACGGTGACGCCGTACTTCTCGACGATTTCCCACAGTCGATCCTTCCCGGGGGTGTCCGGAGTGCCCTCGTAGATGACGCCGGTCGTATGGTTGGCGAGCGGTCCGTAGACGATGTACGAATGCCCGGTGACCCAGCCGATATCGGCCGCACACCACCACACGTCGTCCGGCTTCATGTCGAATACGTAGTGATGGGTCGTAGAAGCACCCGTCAGATACCCGCCCTGGGTGTGCACGATCCCCTTGGGCTTCGCCGTCGTTCCCGACGTGTACAGGATGTACAGCATGTCCTCGGCGTTCAGCACGGCCGGCTCGTTCTCGTCCGATGCATCCGCCATCAGATCGTGATACCAGTGATCGCGCCCCTCGGTCATCGTGACCTCGTTCTCACACCGGCGAACGACAACGATGTCTTCGATCGATTCGCACCGGTCCGCAACAACATCTGCGAATTCCTTGAGAGGAACCACCGAGCCGCGACGCCAGGCGCCGTCCTGGGTGATCACAATCTTGGCGACCAAGTCGTCGACGCGGTCGGCCAGAGCATCCGACGAGAAGCCGCCGAACACGACCGAATGGACCGCACCGATCCGGGCACAGGCCAACATCGCCACCGGCAGCTCCGGAATCATCCCCATATAGATCGCCACGCGATCGCCCCGTTCGACGCCGAGCCCCAGGAGCACGTTGGCGAACTTGGAGACCTCGGTGTGGAGCTCCGAGTAGGTGAGGGTGCGGGTGTCACCCGGCTCCCCCTCCCAGTAGTAGGCAATCTTGTCCCCGCCGGTGGCCAGGTGCCGATCGAGACAGTTGTAGGAGACGTTGAGGGTCCCGTCGGAGAACCACTTGAAGAAGGGTGCCTCGCTGTCATCGAGTGTCACCGTCGGTGGAGTGAACCAATCGATTCGCTCCAACGCCTGGTCCTTCCAGAAACCCTCGAAGTCGGAGTCTGCCCGGTCATAGATGGAGGGCTGGGCATTGGCCCCTGCGACGAACGCCGCCGGCGGCGGAAACGTTCGATCTTCCTGCAAGAGGTTCTCGATCGCCTCACTCTCAGTACCGGTCACGGGAAAACCTCCGGAGTCGTATCAAGGTCATCGTACGCCGAAGGCCGGCCCCGCGATGCGGGTCAAAAGGCCCATCGAGAATCCCGACCGGCAATGATTTCCGTCGCCTGGCGCCGCCGGAACCAAAGAGTCGGGAATCCCCGGCTCAGCCCGACCCCTCTCGGGCCGACCCTTCTACCGCCGCACGCCGGGTCGAATGCGGAACTCCCGGGTGGGTCCTATCAGGGTCGCCGCCCACAGTCCCAAGGCCGCCAGAATCGCCAGCACCTGAACCCAATCGCCCAGCACTGCGTAGAGGGTTCGCGGCGAGTCCTGCAGGTTGACGACGCCGGTCAGGAGGTCCTGTTTGAACAGCTCGGTCGTCTTGCCGATCGAGCCATCCGCCCGGATGATCGTGGACTTACCCGTCACCGCGACGTGCACAATGTCCACCCCCAACGACACCGCCGACATCCGAACCATGCCGATCAACTGATCAGATGCGGCACTGACACCGAACGAACCCTCATTGGTGGCGACGACGATGAATTGAGCCCCGGACTTCACCTCGCCTCTGACGTGGCGAGCGAAGGCTCCTTCGAATGAGATGACCGACCCGAAGACACCACGGGTCCCGTCGATTTCGATCGGGAAGACCACAGGACCCGGACCCCGGCGCATGTCGTTGGGCACCTGGTCCAACTGGGGCACGAATTCGAGCACGCGCCGAAAGGGCACGAACTCTCCGAACGGGACCGGGTGCTGCTTCAGATACTCGCCGACGACCTCGCCGGAGGGATCGAACAGGATGTTGTAGTTGTCGAACGTGCCCGGTACCCCGGGACGGGTACCGCCGGCCAGGAGATAGGCACCGATCCTGGCCGCCTCGCCTCCCATGGCGCGCCGTACCTCGCCGTTGAAGGTCGGGTTGACTGCACCACCAAACGAATCCTCTCCCCATACGACCAGGTCGGCCGATCCATCGGGGATGTTCGCTGTCAGATTCAGGTGCCGGTCGAAGATCAGCTGCTTCTCGTTGTCACAGTGGATCCGGGGACACGGGGAGTTCCCCTGGACCACCGCCACCCGCACCGGCTGGCCGGCAGCATCCGGAGAAAAGACGGCACCCAGGAGGGTGAACGTCACGATCACGGCGAGGGACAATTCCAGAGGACGCCGGTCGTTTACCCGACCTTGCATGACAACGAGCGAAGCCGCCGACCCGATGACGATCACTCCCCAGCCGCTGGCTCCGATCCACTGGGCCGCACCCCGCGGCCATGCCAGGGTACCGATCGGATAGCCAACCGCACCCCAGGGAAAGCCACCGAACGGGATGCGGGCCCGGATGAATTCCATCAAGGACCACGAGCCGATCGCCAGAATCCACCACCGCCACATCGAGAAGTTGCGACCGAAATACATCCCCAGCGCCCAAACGGTCGTGTACAGGCCCATGACCACCGCCAGCGGGAACCAGGCCACAAAGCCCAGGATCCTGATCCACCACAGCATCGACCCCCAGAAGGCGAACCCGAACAGGAACCCGAGCCAACCCGCCTCCCGAACCGTGGTC
>JAZGCP010000174.1:0-2502 GCA_036477035.1 Acidimicrobiia bacterium
GTAACGAGAACAAGCAATGAACATGGGGATCTAGAGTTTGCTCGATACTGTGATCCGCGCTTACAAGGGTGCCCTACGAAGCCCATTCCGAACGATTCTCGTGGTCGCGCTACTCGCCGTCGGCCTCAGCTTCGCGTTGACGTCCGTAGCGCTTGCGCTCGCGGCGGACGACGAGCTCGACAAGGTGAAAGCGACGACCGGCGTGGAAGCGACGATCAGCATCAACCCCGGCCAGTTCCAGGCAGCGATCCAGGAGCAGCTGGAGCAGGCCGAAGAAGAAGGGGTCGATATCGACATCGGAGAGATCGCCGCCCAGATCGAACCGCTCACATCCAACGACGTCGATGAGATCGAGGCCCTTCCCTACGTTCGAAACGCCGAGGGCTTCGCGGTATCCAACGTCCAGTACGGCATACCCGGCCAGGAAGACGAGGCGGACGACGCCACTGACGAACCGGCACCCGCAGAGTCCGCCCCCGACGCCCAGGACCCTCAGGGCCAGGGTGGCCCGGGCGGCGGGTTCAACTTCACGCCGCCGGACGCCACGCTTGTCGGTGTCGACGACCCCGCGTTCCTCAGCGACTTCCAGGAGGGAACCAAGGCCCTGGCGGAGGGCGCGCTCTTCGCCAAGGACGACTCCGCAGAGAACGCAATAGTCATCGATCAGAACACCGCGACGCTCGAAGGACTCTCCGTCGGCGATACGATCACGCTAACCGCCGTGAGCTTCGGTCCCGGCCAGACGCAGGAAGACGTTGACGAAGATGTCGCCGCGTCCGAGATCGAGGCCCAAATCATCGGCATCTACCAGGACCTGGAGACCTCGGAGCAGGGCGGGTTTGGATTCACGATCGAGCAGTGGTACGCGCCTCTCAGCGTGGTCGAGCAACTGCAGGACGAAGAAGAGGCGGGCACGCTTAGCTCGATCTCTCTCGTCGTCGAGTCCGTCGAAGACTTCGATCTTCTGCGGGAGGACCTCGAGACGATAATCGATCCTGAGCTATTCGCTCTGAACACATCCGAGGACGCCTTCCAAGAGATCTCCGATCCGATCGAGACGATGCGCAACACCAGTCTCGTCGTCATGGTCGTCGGCCTGGCCGTGGTCGGGCTGATCATGGTGATGCTGATGGTGCTGGTGACGCGCGGCAGGCTCCGTGAAATCGGCATTCTCAAAGCGATAGGAGCCAAGAGCCGGCAGGTTATCGCTCAGTTCGCACTGGAGACGGTAGGAGTCGCGGTCGTGGCAGTCGCGATCGCGGTCCCATCCGTATTCGTCATCAACACGTTCCTGCCGGACCTGATTCGACCTGAAGCCGAGGCCGCCGCGGCGGAGGAGGAAGGTGCATTTCAGCCTGGTGGAAGCGGCCCCGGCGGAGGGTTCCGCGGTGGCGGACTCGGTAGATTCGGCGGCGCGCAGTCTGTCGCCGACCCCGTCCGAACGGAAGAGATCGAGGCGGCCCTGGACGAGATCGATGCCAGCGTTGGAACCGAGGTCATCGCCGTCGGCGCAGCCGCAGCCGTCGGACTCGGACTGGTCGGCAGCCTCGTCACCATGTTCGCGGTGCTGCGCCTGCGGCCCGCCGAAGTACTCAGGCTGGACGCCTAACAAATGGAAGCACTACTCAGCTGTCGCTCGCTCAGCAAGTCGTATGGCACTGCAGCTGGGCTCGTGAACGCCGTGCAGAATATCGACTTGGACTTCCGCAGAGGGGAGTCCATGGCGATCGTGGGACCCTCGGGGAGCGGGAAGACGACGCTCCTGAGTATGCTTGGTGGGCTCGAGAGGCCGTCGTCGGGCGAGATCCTCTTCGAAGGAGACCCCATGAGCAAACGGTTTCGGGATCTCAGCGACTACCGACGCGATGAGGTGGGATTCGTCTTCCAGGCGTATAACCTGATCCCCCACCTCACCGCAATCGAGAACGTGATCCTCCCGATGGAGCTCGCCGGCGCACCTCGCTCGCAACGGCGGACGCGCGCCGAAGAGTTACTGGCCTCTGTCGGCATCCCGGAGGAGCGCTACGGACACCACCCTCTTCGGCTGAGCGGCGGTGAACAGCAGAGAGTCGCGATCGCCCGAGCACTCGCGAACACGCCGCCGATCCTCCTTGCGGACGAGCCCACGGGTAACCTCGACAAGAAGAACTCAGACCAGGTGATTGACCTGCTTAAACAGATGGCCGACAACGCGGGTCTGTGCGTCGTGATCGTCACCCACAACGAGAAGAACGCCGGAAAAGTGAACCGCGTGGTCACCCTCAACTACGGACGCGTGGAATCCGACTCGCGGCCCGCCGGTACTGGTGTGTAGCCATACGAAGCGGTCGATTAGGAACGTTTAGCTGTTGTGGCAAGCCGCCATCGCTTGCCCGCCTTGATTCGGGATAACCTACCGTTGTTCCCACGCCTCGAGCGAAATTACATGAGCGGATTAGGGCGTGCGGGAACTTTTTCAGCGACCCATCCGTCAATCCTCTAGCGACAAGTATCAAGCTCAGA
>JAZGCP010000175.1:0-6791 GCA_036477035.1 Acidimicrobiia bacterium
TCGGCACCCTGAACTCGGTGACGCCGTTGACGGTACCCCGATCCTGTGAAAGGACTTGGGCCTCGATGAGATCGGCGGTGGCCTCATAGTCGAGCCCGGTTCCCGGCTGCGGGTAGATGGCTGTGACCTCGGTGCCGGTGACGTTGATTCCGCCGTCCGTGGGGGGGTCTTTGATCGCCTGTGGCTCCCAGCTCTTGAGAATGAGAATGAGGGCCTGGCGGTCATAGGTGGGTTCGAATGAGATGTCCTTGGAGTCGTCGCCGAAGTGGTTCAGCCACCAGCCCATCTCGCTCATGAACCCTCCGTCGCGACCGCGGGCGAGAGCCTCGTTGACGATGGTTTCGGTGTCGATTTCATAACTGAGTTCGCTGGGCTGCAGCGTGAACGTCGAGTCCTGGATGAGGACGGTGATCGGATCGCTCGCCAATCGTGCTTCGACACCATCGATGGCGGCGCGCGCTGCCTCCTCGTCGAGTCCGCCGAGGTCGACACCGGCAACCGTCACCCGACCCAACACCTCACCGTCGTTGCTCGCTCGATCCATAGCAAACACGGCCGAGACCCACAGCAGCAACGCAGTAGGCACGGCGACGACAATGATCGCGATTCGCAGACTTCGAGGCATCGAACTCATCTGAGGAGGGATGGGGTGCGGGATTGTAACTGGGACTGCATATTGGGCGTCTGCTTTTCGCGTTCCGTGCAACCCGGTGCCAACGGCGACAGAGCCAGGAGCCAGGAGCCGGGAGTTGGGAGCCTGTCACGCTGGGCAGGTTCTAGGCTCGGTTCGAATGCCGCTCGATCCTCCCTTCCGTTTCCCACCGGTTAGCGCGGGTGACCAGGTGGTGTTGTCGGCCTCCACGTATGTCGCCTTCGAGAGGTGTCCAGAGCAGGCTGCCGGAAGGATGCGGGGGATGTATGGGCCCGAGTCGCGTCCGGCATTCGTCGGCGGGCTGGCCCATCGGATCTTTGCTCGCCATCTGAAATCGGGCGAAATCGCCGATGCAGACATCGTGTCGGTCTGCCGAGAGGAGATCGGCGGCAGCATGAATCCAAAATTGGCTGCTCTTGGTCTCAAGCCGAGCCAGCTTTCTGCCGTGATCGAAGAGGTGGCGGGTCTCTATGACCGGTTCAAGACGCTGCGCACGGAGGGATTTGAAGGTGCTGAGGTTGCTCTCGAATCAGAGCCTGCCGAAGGCGTCGTGCTCCGCGGTTCGGTCGATGCAGTGTTCGCTGATGCCGGGGGAGTGCGGCTGGTCGATTGGAAGACTGGAGCCCTCGGTGACCCCGATTCCCAGTTGGCTTTCTACACCTTGTTGTGGGCCATCGAGAAGGATGAGATCCCGGCTCTCATCGAGGCAGTCTCGGTCAAGACGGGTGAGCGGAGTGAGACGGTGCCGTCTCGAACCCTGGTCGATGACACCGCGGGTCGGGTGGCACTGGCTGTGGATGCGTTGCGGTCTTCTTGGGAATCCGGCGGATCTCTCGACCGGGTAGCCGGGCCCTGGTGCCGATGGTGCCCGCTGCTCGATGAGTGCTCTGAGGGCGCAGCCGCAGTAGATCTGCTCGACGGGTAGGACGCTATCCGTCCGGCTGCCGTCAGCCGATGACGCTGAAGGGATCGGCCGGGAGGTTCGACGGGACCGGTTGGCGACCCGTCAGGTCGATCGTGGTGTCGTCCTCGAACCCGATAGCAAGGAGACTCGCCAGGGCGGCGGCGGCATCCGGGTCGAATTGGGTGCCTGCGCAACGCCTGATCTCGGCGACCGAGATGTCGGCTGCGAGGGCGCCCTCGTAGGGCCGGTCGGACGTCATGGCGTCGTAGGCGTCTGCCACTTGAACGATGCGAACGGTCATAGGGAGGCTTCGGGAGTCGATGCCGAACGGGTATCCAGCACCATCCAGGCGTTCATGATGGGAGAGCACTGCGGCTGCCACATCACGGTGCACGATGTCGGCAACCAATCTGTGTCCCTTCTCTGGATGGGTGCGGATCTGAGCCCACTCGGTCCGGCTCAGTCCGGCCGGTTTCCACAACACGGCCTCGGCCACCCCCAGCTTTCCGATGTCGTGCAGCTGCGCTCCGAGGTAGGCGTGATCGATGGTTGCGGTGTCGAGGCCCATCTCCGCCGCGATCGCTGCGGAGACGTTGGCGGCCCGTTGTCCGTGATCTGCTAGATCCGGGTCGCGCAGTCGAATGACCTCGATGAGGCGGGATACGACCGTCCTCGACGCATCGGTCGTCGCAGCGTCCCCATCGATGGGGGCGCGGGTGGGGAGGGCGGTTGGCGTGTTCATAGGTGATGCCTGTCGGCATCGATCGCCAGGTTACGAGTGGACGCCCCCGGGACCGCGGCTTTCCGTCACGACGGGCTGAGTGATCCCGCGGGCGGATTACTCAGGAGCCCCAGCGGGTTCGGTGCTTCGGCTCAGCAACCGGTCGAGGTCGTCGACCTGGGCGAGAACATCGAGGCGGAGCCCCCCGAGGGTCTCATGCAGCTTGCCGAGTGATGCCGTGATGGTTGTCACTGAGCGGCGTGCCCCGCTCAGGCTTTCTGCCGCCTTGCGGATGCGGTCGATTCGGTCGGCGATTGCTGCGGTGTCCAGTTCTGTTCCGGTACCGGTAGCGGTGGCCGTAGATGCTGCCGCCCATTGCATGGCAATCGAGGTCATCGCTCCGTCGCCTTCGTCCACGGTGAGCACCCGATCGCCGAAAACGTTGAACCGACCCACTTCGGCAGGAAACGCATCCCGGCCTGCGATGCACACGGCGGCATCGGCTCGGCGATTGGTCATGGCGGCGTCGAGCTCACCGAGAATCCCTCCGGATCCGGCGAGCGCTATCGAGGCGTGTCGTTTGGCCTCGACCACGATCCGGCGACCGTCGCCGAGCGTGACGACGAAATCACCGACTTTGGAGGAGGCGGTGAGGGCTCCGACGCTGGTACTGGTGCGCTCCACGATCGTGCCCTTCGAGGTGGAGGCCCAACGGCGGAGGTTGGCTTCGACGACGTCTTCGAACTCGACGCCGTGAGCCGTCCCACGTTCCGCTTCGGTGAGACGAGCAGCTTCGGCCGCCCGATCACCGACGAGGTCGCGCCTCAGGTCGTCGAATCGCTCGTCGATCAGGCGGCTCAGTCGGGCGAATGCAGAATCTCCTTCATCCATGTCGAGCGCCGCGGCGAGCCTGCGTTCCAGGTCACCATCGGGTCCGACGAGATCGAGGAGACGCTGGATGAGCATCGTGGCGGCGCTTCCTTCGATTCCGGGGTCGAGACCATCGAGGAACTCGTCGCGCCAATCAGTGAAATCTGCCAGGGCCCTGGCCAGGATCGACGATCGCTGCTCGGGATCGAACTGTTTGCTGAGGCTGGAACGGCTCTCGTCGATGATGGCGCGAACGGTTGCTTCGGCCTCGGTGGTGACCGACTCGAGCACACTATGGACCCGGGAGTCGATGGCGGTGAGATCGAGCCCGATACCCATCGAAGCCACGCCCTGGACTCCGACGCTCATGATTCGTCGGAGCAGGTCGGCCCGGTCGTCGTTGCCGGCGGTGGTCACCATGCTCACGACGGCGGGGTCGGCGACGACGAGGTGCTCGATGACGATCTCATCGCCAACGAGGAGCACCATGCCCTTCTCTGAGCCCTTCTGTGGGCTCTCGTGTGGGACCGGTGGATCGATCATGTGGATGCCGGTAGTCATGGGCTCAACGTAGGGATGAGGTGTGACAGGAAAGAGGAGGAGGCGGTATCCAGTAGCCAGTATCCGGTAGCAGGAGCTTCCCGACTCCCGACTCCCGACGATCTTCTCTGATCCAGCTTCGACATCGGGCATCGGCGGAATGCTGCGCCGTTGCGGTGTCGGAGCCGGGAGCGTGCCACAATTCGGACCATGATCGACCACGCTCCGTCACCGGATCAGTTGTTGGGGCTATCGGCGACTCTGGAGCGACTCGATCTGACTTCGGCCGGTGAGGCGGCTGAGGCTCGGCGGCGTAGAGCCTCAGTCGCTGCCGGGCAGTACTTGGTGCCCCGGCTCGAAAGCGATTCCGACACGATCGTTGTCGCCGTCGTCGGACCGAGCGGCGGAGGAAAGTCCACGATCGTCAACTCGCTGGCCCGCCGTCGGATCAGCGACGTCGGATCATTGCGGCCAACCACCCTCGAACCCGTGGCGTGGACGGATGGAGAAGTTCCGCCCACGCTCGACGGCCTGCGAAGTCGGGTTGCAGGGGCGCTCGTCGATTCGCTTCGCCCGCCTCCGGAGGGCGTTGTAGTCGTCGACACTCCACCCCCTGAGGTCGTTGACGACTCCGGCGCGTCGATCGTTGGCCAGATCCTCGAGATTGCCGATGCCGTCGTCTTTGTTGCCGGTGCCGACCGCTACGCCGATGCCGGGGGCTTCGCTCTCCTCGAGTTGGCCGCCGAGCGCAGGCTCCCGACAGTCATGGTGCTCAACCGGCTGTCCGAATCTCCTGAGTCCCACCAGGTCATTGCGGCAGACTTCGCAGCGAAGTTGGCGGCGCGTCGACTGCTGCCGCGGGCCGCAGTAGATCTCGTCACGACGATCGCCGAGGGCAGTGTGTCGCCGGACACGGGTGCCCTCGCTCCGGAAGTCGTTGCCGGAGTCTCCAAGGAGATCGAGGCGATGGCCGATCCGCAGTCGCGGCCCGACATCATCGCGGCCGTGGTCGCCGGTTCGCTTCGCAGGCTGAGGGACGACCTCGCAGTCATCAGGACCCATGTCTTCGATCGGGCGACCCGCCGCGTCCAGCTGCTGGATCCGATGCGGGCGATCTACCGGGAAGAGGTGCGCCGCTTGGTGGCCGAGGTGCGCGGCGGGAAGTTCAGCGGGAGTGGCGTCGCCGAATTGGTCGATGGTCTGGCATCGGCGGCCACCCGGCGGGCCGGCCTCGCAGCACGAGCTTCAGCGGAGCTTTGGCGTGAGTCGGAACCGGCGATCATCGGACCGGTTCCTGAGCTGTTCGGCCACGGAGCCGACACCCTCGAAGTCGCGCATGAGCGCCTCGAGTTCTGGCTCTCGGAAATCGATGGTCTCCCGCGACGCATGTCCCAGCGTCGTCTCGGGGCCCGCCGCGGCCGCCGGCTGGCCGAATTCGTTCTGCTCGCCTCGATAGACCCCCGTCATGTCCCCAGCCGCCGGGTGGCGCGACGGCTGGCGAAGGTTCCAGGGCTGGTGGAGTCGGCTCGGGATCGTCTGGCCGACGAATTACGAGGGATTCTGGAGACGGACTCTCTTCGGTTTGTCGAACGGCTCGGACCTGCCTATTCCGGTAGCGATCTCACCGAGCTCTCGGTGGGAGTATCCGAGTGAGCGACGTCATCACTGTTGTCGAAGGTCTGGACCTCGTTGTCAGCCTGGCCGCCGGCCAGGTGCATCCTGAGGATCTCGACGATGCCCGCAACGTCGCCAAAACGGCCAGAGCGCGAGCCGGCCATCTCGGAACGACGATGGTTCTGGCGTTGATCGGAGGCACCGGTTCGGGGAAGTCGAGTCTGCTCAATGCGCTTGCTGGTGAAGAGGTCGCATCGACCAGTCCGCTGCGACCTCACACGACCGAGCCGTTGGCCTGGGTTCCCTCGAGGTCTGAACCGTCGCTATCGCTGCTTCTCGACCGCCTCGGTATCGACCGACGGATTACTCACAGCCGGTTCGAGGAATTGGCGATTCTCGATATGACAGACATCGACAGCATCGCGGTCGGGCACCGGGAGCTGGTCGAACGGCTCCTGCCAGATGTCGACCTCGTGGTGTGGGTGCTGGACCCCGTCAAGTACGCCGACCCGGTGCTGCATCGGGACTTCATCTTCCCACTGGCGAATTCGTCGGATCGGCTGATCTTCGTGCTCAACAAGGTCGATCGTCTCGATGAGCCCAATCTCAACCGCCTCACGGAACATCTCGGCCGGTTGCTGGAAGATGACGGAATCGACGAGCCGCTCATCTTCGAGGTCGCCGCCGACCCGCCCGGCGGCCGATCTCGCGGAATTGAGGAGCTTGCCGCCCATCTCAGGGCACGCCTCGACGAGAAAACAGTCCACGTCGGCAAGATCATCGATGATGCCCGGCGGGTCTCGCGGGCAGTGGCCGATGCCGCGGGGGTGACCGCCGGGAGCTCGCTCGATTTCGAGGAGCGGTGGCTGTCGGTTCGGGAGACGATCATCAGCGACGTGAGCGAGGGCGGCGGTCCTGCCGCATTCGAGGAGGGGTTGCGGCTCATCGAGAGATTCATCCTGAAAGTATCGACCGACGCCGGTGGTGTATTCGGATCGCGATTGCGCCACGCATTTGAGCCCGATCTCATAGAGAAGGAGCTGTCGGCTGCGCTGGAGGAAGCCGCCGTCGGCGCCGACTCCAGGCGAGAGTTCGATCGTCAGTTGCAGGAGCGGTTTGGGGTGCCGTTGCGGACATTGCTGTGGGAGCGTGCATCGTTGGCCGCCGTCGTCGCCGGGCTTGCGGTCGATGCCACGATGGTCGCCGAAGGCATCGGCCGGCCGTCACTGTGACCGGCTGGCAGGAATGGCCGGCCCGGCGCCCTGAGGTCGCTCCTCAGCTGGTGTGAAGCAGTCGCCAGTCTCCAGTCAACAGTCCTCAGTAAGAGACAAGAGTCGAGATTCTGGAGTCTGACCTAATGGCCAATGACTATGACAGCGAGCGAAGCGAGCTCACATCGCGGCGATCAGAAGTGGGCGCGGTTCGGGCGTGATCGTGATCGAAGAGGCTCGACCGAGGAGTTCGCCGTCTGCTTCGATCCAGGATGGCGG
>JAZGCP010000176.1:0-4186 GCA_036477035.1 Acidimicrobiia bacterium
CGGCCGTCATCGCAATGGCCTCCCAAGAATGGTGCCTGGAACACCCCGGCGCCCTGGAGGAGATCCGCCTCGTCGGTTTCAGCGAGGAGGCCACCGCGGCGTTCGCGGCGGCACTCGAGGGTTGATCCCGCCCATCAATTCTGCGTTCAGAGCTCCCAACCGCTCCGGGCCGCCAGTTCGGCGCGATTCAGGAAGCCGATACCGGCGCGAAAGTCGATGCCTTCGTCGGCGGCGGCCAGCATCTGATTCGGGTAGTCGAAGCGAATACAACCCCCTTCGAACACGTAGGCGAAGCGGATATCGTCCTCGACGAACAGAGTGACGTCCGTTCGACCCGAGTCGATCTCTTCGGCCGCCGACACCTCGCAACTCGATTCCAGGGTCACCGCGACCTCGAGGTCGTAGGTGTCCGTCTCGAAGTGGAGAGTGCTCCCATTGCTCGTCACATCGACATCCGTGTACTCCCACGCAACGGGAAGCCCATTGATACACGGTATGAGCGACGCTTCGGGGACGGATTGAGCGATCAGCAGCAGGGTTCCCCTGCTGGTCGTATCGCACTGCGGCTCGGGACCAACCCGCCACTCCGCGCTCCCCGGGTCGCACGCCGACAGGGTGAGCACGGTCACGATCACGGCGCTCAGTCTTCTCACAGCAAGCCCCGAACGAGCGACAGGTTGATCGAAAGAAGCCAAAGCCCCACCGACAGCGTGAGCCCCGCGACGAACAGGGACCCGACCCGGCGCGGGGTGAACCTCTGGATGCGGATCGGCTCACGGTGCGGAGCGAGGGCGCGGTGCTCGGCCACCAGATCGCGGCCGTCGGCGCGGACTGCCGCACGGAGTTCCCCCGGCACGGTCACACCGCGGCTGGCGGCGAATGCCTCGGCGATCTCCTCCGCGGAAAACAGCTCGAGGGCGGCGTCGTGAACCAACTGCGGGGAGGATCTCACCGACAGGGTGAGCATCACGTTGGCCAGATCCACGGCCTGGCGCCACGGGGTCGGCTGCACCTCGCCGAATGCGTAGTCGATGAGGAACACCTCGCTGCCGCGCACCAGCACGTTCGCCGGCTTGATGTCGCGGTGCGAAAGACTCGCATCCCACATCGATCGCACCGCCCGCAGGCTGTCGTCGATGATGTCCGAGCCGACTTGCGCCTCGGAGATCTCGACCGCACCCTCGACGAATTCGGTGACGAGCAGGTATTCACGTCCGGGCGTGATCTCCGCTATCCCCAGCGATGCAGGACCGGGCACTCCTGCAGAGGCCATCAGGCGCATCACGTAATCTTCGTGCTCGGCGAGCCTGCGCACCGACCTGAACGCGGCCTCGTCCTCGAGCGCACCGTAGAGAATCCGCCTCCCCCACTTGTACCAGCGGTCCGACCGCAAGTGGTTCTGCGCATACAACTTGGCGAACACGTAGCCGCCGCCGCCCACCAGAGACACTCTGATCGGCGTGGAGCCTCCGGAGCCCTCCAGACCGAACAGTTCCATGTCGTCGGCCTCGATTCCCAACTGCTCGCGCAGGGCGCGGAAGACGGCGGCGCGCCTGTGTCCGGTGAGTTCGAGATGCGCAGCCTTGCGGCGGCCGTAGGACACGGGAAACACGGCGTCGGGCGTCCACACCCTGAACGCGACCAGCGGGATGGTGACACCTATGACCGCTCCGGTCAGTCCGTCGGTGAGCCGCTCCACCCCGAGATAGAACCGTGACAGGCCCACCGCGGTCGCCAGGGCTCCGATTGCGAGCAGCGTGATTCGCCTCTGCCGCCCCCGAGGCACGACCGCGTATGCGATGGCTACGAGCGTCAACGTCAAAGCGACGATCGGCAGCGACGGATGCGAGAAGCCCGTCCAGGGCGCCAGGATTTCGATGCCGTCAGGGCGAGGCCGAGCCAGCCGGGTCGCCAGCGCCGACGCCACCGGCTGGGTGACGAGAACCACGGCAACGAGGACGAACAGGTGGCGCCAGCGTTTGAAGACAACCAGCAGTGCGATGATCCCCCATCTCAGCAAGCGGAGAAACCACTCGTTGTTGAGCGAGTTGATCGCCTGAGCGACCGTTGTCGCCGCATCGGAACGCAGGTCGGCGACCCAATCGACCAGCCCCTGGTCGATTGCGTCCCACCAGGCTCCCCTGCCTAGGAAGAACGTCGTCGAGGAGATGAGCAGCGCAAAGACGGTCACGGTGGCGACCCCGAGTGCGATCCACACCTTGCCGCTCCCGGCGAGCGTCTGACGTGGTAGCAGGGCCGGTTCACCCGATGGGCGTCTTCGCAGAACCGAGATCTCTCGACTTGTGGGGTTTGTTGGCACCGATTCGAGCCTTGCGCGCCTGCGGCCGAACCTACTCGCCCGCCGACTGTCGAGCCCACATCGTCGCGTGAAAGCGCTTCGAGAACACGTCCGTCACATCTTCCTCGGCCGGAAGCCGGGTGTCGCCCAGCGACCCGGAATCAACTGTCGAAAGCCTCCAGCAGCAGGCTGTTGCGACGCCGAATTGGACCGAAGAGGCCGATCGCGCCGGCGATCGATGGAATCAGAAGCGCTTCGCCGCTGGCGACCAGCACCTCGAAGAGCACTCGGAGGGTCACGATTGGCGAGAAGACGATGTCGGCAAGCGCGGGTGGGAGCATCGACACCAGGCCACCCCGCGAGGCCTGAGTGGCGACACCATCGCCGGAGGCGGTGGGCTCGGTGTCCGTCTCTTCGAACCACCCCTCATCGAACAGCGCCACGGCTGCGCCGACATTGGCGGGCAGCGACGCGGTGTCGATCGAACCGAACCCGCCTGGAGTGTCGGGCGGGGTCCCATCGGAAGGCGAACCGATGGGTGGCGTAGCGAAGGGGCCGATGGCGACCACGCCGAACTCGCTTGGGCGTCCCGTGTCGTCGTCTGGCGGTCGGCTCACCCCATCGTCATCCCCGCCCGGATCGGTTGCGCCGGAATCACCGTTACCGGAGCTGCCGCTGCCGGAGCTGCCGCTGCCGGAGTTGTCATCGTCGCCCGGCTCGGTGGTGCCGGAGTTGCCGTTGCTGCCGGTGCCGGAGTTGCCGTCGCCGGAGTCGTCATTGCCACCGCTGCCACTGCCGGAGTTGCCGTTGCTGCCGGTGCCGGAGTTGTCGCTGCCGGAGTCACCATTGCCACCGCTGCCGCTGCCGGAGCTGCCGCTGCCGGAGTTGTCATCGTCGCCCGGCTCGGTCGTGCCGGAATCGCCGTTGCTGCCGGTGCCGGAGTTGCCGTCGCCGGAGTCGTCATTGCCACCGCTGCCACTGCCGGAGTTGCCGTTCCCGGATCCACTTCCCGAGTTGCCGTTTCCGGAGCCGTCGTCACCGCCACTGCTGCCGGAGCTGCCGCTGCCGGAATCACCATTGCCGGAGCCGCCACTACCGGAGGCGCCCTTGTCCCCCTTGGCGCCCTTGTTCTTGCCGGTCCCCACATCGCCGTCGTGGCCCTTGAGGTGCTGACCGTCCACATCGCCTTCGTGGCCTTTGCCGTCCCCCACATCCACCTGGGAAAGACCGCCGTCGCTGGACTGCGTCCACCCGGCGGAGATGCCGCCACCGCCCGAGTCGAGTGCGGGGGTCGCACCGGCAGACACGGGGAGAAGGGCGAGCGCGGTCACGAAATAAAGGACGACTGCTCGTCGCAAGCGGCGCTTGATCTCCACCATTGATTATTCATCGACAGGATCACCACCCCGCATCAAGTGCCACCGAGCGATACCAAACTGACTAGTCACCGACAAGACCGACCAGATGCTGCCAATTCGGTGCCCGATGATGGCCTTGGGGAGCCCCCGTTCGAGCCAATTGCCGGGCCATTGACCCATACCCAGTATCTCCAGGCACGGCTCCGCCCCGGACCGTCTATCGCGGCTCCACCCGGCGTCGGACTGGTTGTCGCGCAGCCCGGCCTTCCCCTCTGAGCCGGGTACGCTTCGATGGTGCCATCCACGACGCCGCTGAACGTCCCAAGCAAGAACCGTTGGCAGGTCAGCTGGACCACGGGCAGCGCCATCAAGCGGGTCGACATCACCGATGCCGAGACGGGCAGGCGTGCCGTGGGTCGTGACTGGGCGAGCTGGGACGCGGCCTTCCAGCAAGCGTGGTGGCGGCTGTTCGCTCCGGAAGACCCGCCGCGTTCGTTGGAGTGATCTCAGCCGCTCCGAGCTGATCGGC
>JAZGCP010000177.1:0-3012 GCA_036477035.1 Acidimicrobiia bacterium
GATCGTGGTAGGAGCCTTTGCCATGGGAGCAGCGTTTGCGGCCCACCAATCCGGGCGCTGCTAGTTCGCCCGCCTGAGGCGACTGACGGAAGGGAGTTTCGATGTCAGATGACGACTTCGACTGTGACGAGGTACCGGGGGGCGCATTTCGGTAGGGTGACGGGCAGGTTGATGCCGGCGGATGGGAGATTCCGGTGATATGAATGGTCGGAGGGTAGCTGCCGTTGTTTTCGGGTCGCTCGGCTTGTTGGCGGCGGTGGCGTTCCTGATCGGCTCCGCGGTTTTGTTCGCGCTCAACGCGACCACTGACGGAGATGGTTTTTTCGCTGACAACGTGCACCGCTTCCAGCGTGATTCATTCGCTATCGCCTCGGAGGACATCGACGTGGCGTCGAATGAGCGTGGCTGGTGGGTGGATCGTTTGTTCGGGTCCGATGATTTCGCGGATATCCGGATCGAGGGCGATACCAACACCGGCAAGTCGATCTTCATCGGCGTCGGTCCCGATGCTGAAGTGCGCAGTTACTTGTCGGGGGTCACCTACGACGAGGTAACCGACATCGACCTCTTCGGGGCGTTCTCGGTGGATTACCGGCGAATCGAAGGGGGCGCCGGCGCGGTCCCTGAGGCGCCGGGAGCACAAGGGTTCTGGGTGGCGTCGGTTGAGGGGTCGGGGCCACAGACGCTTCAGTGGACTGTGGAGCAGGGTGTCTGGTCGGTCGTGGTTATGAACGCCGACGCCTCCGTCGGCGTTGATGTCGATTTGGAGCTTGCCGCGAGGGTGCCGCTCGTTGTCACGATCGCCTGGGTGCTGGCGGGGCTCGGTCTTTTTTCGGTGCTGGGGGGCGGGTTCCTCTTGTACCGAGGTGTGCGCCGGGAGCGACCGGTCCCCGAGCAGGCGGCAGAGCCAGCTATTAGGGTGGAGGTGGCCCCAGGGCGTGGAGCACCGGTTGAGGCTGGCCCAGTAGCGAACAGAGGCAAGGGAGTCCGCATGACAAACGACAAGGGTGACCAGGGCTTTCGGCTTTTCGAGTGGATCAATCGCAGAATCGTCCTCGTTACTGTCGCTGTCGCCGTGGTGGCGATTGTTATGGCGGGGATCTCTGATGCCTTCGGGTCGACTGATGAGCCGGACTTCAACCCGTCGGGTGAGATCTACGACACCGAGGAGCTTGTTGAGGATACGTTCGCGTTCGCCGAGGGCTTCCAGCGGGCCGTGTTCTTGGTGGAGGGAGTGGACGGGGCCGATGTTCTCACCCGCGACGGGTTGCTGGAATGGAAGACCAACTCGGCTGCGGTGCGGGCCGACACAAGTGTGTTCCGGGACGATCCGGTCAACTCCCACCTGGTTGCCGTGTTCGACACCGATCTCGGATACCAGGTCGACGGGGTGTTCTCGCTGGCGGAAGCGGTCGACGAGGAGCTCACTGGTGGCCTGGAAGGGGCATCGGACGCTGATGTCAAGCTCGCCCTGAGCGAGTTGCTGGCCCTCAACGCTCCTTCAGCCGGCCTCCGTACCACGCTGTCGCTCCTGGCGACCGCCACGCCGGGCACGGTGGCTGGCCAGAACATCGAGATCTGGGAGAGCCCTGCCTTCCGGGCCGAGGTCCGCTACGACCTCGACACGTTCGAGGTCACGACCTCCAGCTCGGATCAGGACGTCATCGAGAACGAGCGTTTCCTCGAGGCCCAACGGTGGCTGCGCCAGGTCCAAACGGTGTTGCGTGGCGATCAGCAGAATATGACTGCGATCGGACTGGGGATCGATATCGACCTTGAGTTCGAGGAGCAAGGGGAGGAGGCGTCTCCGTTCATTCTTGGCGCGGTGGTCGTCATTCTCATCGTCGTCGGGGCGCTCCTGCGCTCATATTGGGCTGCGGTGTATGTCGGCCTTGGCCTGGCTGTGACCACCATGATCTACAGGGGGATCTTCGCGCTGGTGGGCCTGAAGGGTGGCCTGCTGCTCGGGTTCATCGTGCCGATCTCAATCATCAGCTTTGGGGTCGACTTCTTTATCCATGCCAGCGGGCGGGCCCGGGAAGCGCAGCTGGCGGGAGCCTCCCGCGAGCGGGCTTATCCGCTCGGGCTGAGCACCGTCATCCTGGCACTGACGCTTGCGGCGGTGTCTTCTGCGGCGGCCTTCGCATCCAACGCCGTGTCGGGCATTGAGATGATCACTCAGTTCGGCGTGGGCGCCGCAATTGCCATCTTGGTGGCGTTCGGGGTTCTCGGCTTGGTGGCGCCCAAGCTGCTCCTCGTTACCGAACAGGCACTGGGTCCGGCTCCCGAAAGTCGCTACAACCTGCGTATCGGGACCCGACTCGGGTTCCTGCTGGCGACCGTGGTGGCTGGCATAGTCGTCGCTTTCACAGTCCAGTTTGCATTGGCCGGGGCCATTGGTGGGGCTGTCTTCGCACTGCTGTTCATTTATCTTCCCTTCCGGCGCACCCGGCGTCGCAATACCCGAGCTGCTGCCAAGGGTAAGACGATGACCGACGAGCTGAAGGGGGTGGGACACGGTCTGCGCTCAGCCGGCCATCTGGTACATTTCCTGGCCCGCTGGAGAGTGGTGACGATTCCAGTCGTCGTCGTGTTGGCAGTCGTCGGTGTGGCAGGCGCTCTGCAAGTGAAGTCGGAATTCGAGTTCAGCGACTTCCTCGCTAGCGACTCGGACGCGGTACGGGGCATAGAAAAGTCCGAGCTGCACTTCGGCAGCATTGGTGGGGTCGGCTACATCTTCGTGGAGGGTGACCTGACCCCGCCCGCCACGCTCGAGGCGATGGAGGCTGCGCTCGAGGAGGTCACTTCCTCGGGGGTGGAGTTATCACGGGATTTCGACGGGAACGTGGAGACGAACGACAACGCGGTCAGCCTGGCCCGATTCGCGATCACCTCATCAGTAGCCATCGACGACATTTCGGCTTCGACTGGTACCACCATCACCGACAACGACGGAAACGGTCTGCCGGACAGTCCCGACCAGGTAGCTGCGGTCTACACACAAGCAACAAC
>JAZGCP010000178.1:0-2226 GCA_036477035.1 Acidimicrobiia bacterium
GCTCGATGCGGCGACACACCTCGCCGGTCACGACAGCGCAACCTTCCTCGAGGCAGTGGGGGACGTCGTGGTGACCGGCCCAACCGGAACCAACGTGGGTGACCTGGCAGTCGCCATCAAGCCGTAGCAATCGTCACCGACGCCGCGAACGCCCCAGCGAAGCTGGATTGCCCGGCGAAGCCGGATCGCCCGCCGCCGCAGGCGGCGATTGCCCTTTCGTCGCTAAAGCCGGAACGATCGCGCCGGGCCGCAACCTCAGACCGCGTTTACCGCCTCGACTCCTGGAACGCGATCCTTGAGGATCCGCTCGATCCCGGCGGTGAGGGTCATCGTCGACATCGGGCAGCCGCCGCAGGCGCCGACCAGCTGAAGATTGACTGTTCCCGATTCGACTCCGAGCAGCACCAAGTCACCGCCATCGGCCTGGAGGGCCGGGCGGATGTACTCGAGCGTCTCATTGAGAGATGCGAGGTCGATTTCGACGTCGCCGTCCGGCTCGGTGGTCATGGTGTCGTCGGTCATGGCTCCTCGGTGGAGACGGGGGAACTCGTGGAGTCCATCTTATGAGGCAGGCGGTGCGTAACCGAAGTGGCGAACTCGGAGAACCTCAGTCGTCTACACGCTCACGACGAATCTGGCCACCAAGCCCGGACAGTTTCTCGACGAAGTGGTCGTAGCCGCGGTCGATGTGTTCCACATTGACGACAGTGGTGTAGCCGTCTGCGGCCATCCCGGCGAGAACGAGCGCGGCACCGGCGCGGATATCGCAGGCATCGACCGGACAGCCACTGAGTCGATCGACGCCCCGGATGATCACGTGCTGGCCTTCGATCTGGACGTCGGCACCCATCCGGTTCAACTCGCCCACGTAGCGAAATCGCGCCGAGTAGATGTTTTCGGTGATCACAGACGTGCCTGCCGCCCCCGACAGCAATGCCACCATATGCGGATGCATGTCGGTGTGGAATCCCGGATACGGCAGGGTGGCGAAATCAACCGGTTTTGCCCGCTCCGGGCCCCGCACCGTCACCCAGTCCCCCCCGGAATCCCACTCACAGCCTGTGTCGGCAAGCTTGCGCAGCTCCATCCGTAGATGATCGGGCACACAATCGCGAACCGTCACCTCGCCGCCGGTGATGGCCGCACCCACCAGGTAGGTTCCGGCGGCAAGTCGGTCCGGCACTGCTCGATGAACGGCAGGTGACAGACTCGGAACACCTTCGATTGTGATCGTCGAAGTGCCGGCGCCCTTGATCGAGGCACCCATGCTCGACAGCAACGTGGCGAGATCCTCGATCTCCGGCTCGCGAGCGGCATTCCCGATCTGGGTGGTGCCCTTCGCCATCACACCGGCAAGCAACAGATTCTCGGTCGCCCCGACCGAGGGGAATTCGAAGAAGACTTCGGCCCCGGTCAAGCCGTCGGGAGCAGAGGCATGGAGAACTCCGTGGACGAGCTCGAATTCGGCACCCATTGCCTCGAGCCCTTCGAGGTGAATGTCGATTGGACGAGACCCGAAGTCGTCGCCGCCGGGTAAAGCCACCCGGGCGACTCCGGTGCGAGCCAGAAGGGCGCCCAGAACGAGGATCGATGCTCGCATCCGCCGCACCAGGTCGATCGGCGCCTCAGGAACGAGGTCGTCGGGGACTTCAATCGTCACCGCCGAGCCATCAAACGTGCACTCGGCCCCGATATGGGCCAGAACCTGCCCCATGATCTCCACATCGAGGATTTCGGGCACATTCGTGATTTGGTGGGTGCCGGGAGCCAACAACGTCGCTACCAGGTGTTTGAGGACCGCATTCTTGGCTCCAAGAACCGATACCGATCCTTCGAGGCGCGCTCCTCCTTCCACGACGAATTGCTCCATGGCGCCGGATTGTACGGAACCTGGAAGTCTGCAGATCGCGAGGAAGTCGCCATACGCAACAGGCGATTTCGCCTCACTGCGTTCGGCGGCGATCGTGGCCGGCTCCGCCGGCCCCGGGCAATCGCCGACTCGGCGGGCGATCCGCACCGGATTGCCCCACTCGTGGATTGCCCGCCGAGCGGAGCGAGGGGGTTGCGGAGGCGGCGGCAGCCGCCTCCTTCTTGGACCAAGTAGCCTCATCGCATGCGCGTCGCAATCGCCGCCGACCACGCCGGCTTCGAACTCAAGGAGCATCTGACGGGTGCCGTGGCCGCGGCCGGTCACGCCGTGACGGATCTCGGGACCCACTCAGATGA
>JAZGCP010000179.1:0-2127 GCA_036477035.1 Acidimicrobiia bacterium
GGTTAGTACAATGTCCTAGAGATCCCGTCTTTTTGGGACCTCGCTGCTCAGTCGGCCTGCTGGAGTCGTTGTGAGTTCCGTCTGGAAGCCGCCAAAAGCGCTTGTCTGAGGAGGTCTGATCCGAAACGTGAGGCCGGCCGGCGCGGCGACCGTGAGCTGAGTCGTGGAGCTTGTCTGGATCTTCGCGATGGTGGCCGGACTGGTGGTGGCGGTGGTCGCCAGCCGGGCTGCCGTCAGTCGGGCGACCACTCTCGCCGCCGGCTCGCGCATCCCGCCCTTTGTGATCGGCATCACACTGCTTGCGATCGGGACGGACCTCCCCGAGATCGCCAACTCGATCGTTTCTTCAATCGCCGATCACGGTGACCTCAACGTGGGCGACTCCGTCGGCTCGGCGGCGACGCAGGTGACCCTCATTCTGGGACTGCTGCCCTTCATCGTGGGACCGTTCATCGTCGGAGCGCGGCGCGTGGTAGGCATCGGCGCGGTTACCGTAGCGGCTCTGCTCCTCGGTGCCTGGCTCCTCTCGGACGGCTACCTCGGACGGCTCGATGCGGTTGTTCTCCTCGTCGTGTGGCTCGTCGGCTCGATCATCGTATGGCGCGGTCTCCCCCGGGGGAGCGAACCGGCGATACGCGTCGATTATGGAAGAAAGGGTCGCAACATCGCCGAGGCTTTGCTGGCATTCGCCTTAGTTGGCGGAGGCGCAGTTGCCGCCCTGTGGGGATTCGTGAATCTGGCCGAAAGGTTCGACATTCCGGAGTACATCCTGGCGTTCTTCGCCGCCTCCCTCGGCACGTCACTACCCGAACTGATCGTCAACATCACTGCGCTGCGGGCCGGGGCTCGTGACATGGCGATCGGCGGCGTGCTCGGCGCGAGCTTCGTCGACTCCACCCTGTCCATCGCGGCGGGGCCGCTCATCGCCCCGACCGTCATCTCGGCGGACCTGGCCGTCCTCGGGTCGCTACTGGCAGCAGGCGCCGTGGCTTTTGCCGTCTTGATCCTCTCGCGACAGGAGAGGCACACGCGGGTGACGGGCGGGTTGCTGCTCGCGGTCTATGCCGCCTTCTTTTTCGTATTGCTGTTGGCGTAGCCGGTGGGATGTCGGCCGGGTGCTAGGAGCCAACGACTCTGAGTTCGCTCACCCGGCCCGGGATAGCACGTCGATTTTGGACGGCCGGGACAGCAGCCGAGTCCAGTCGACGAGCGCCTCGATAACGCCGCTCAGGCGGTCCCGGGTCTCGTGATCAATTAGCCGGCCCGCCTCGTCAAACACGGCACGCGCATCACCCAGATAGAGAGCCGGGCTCGGGAGTAGAAGTGCCTGGCACGCGACCAGTATCTGGCGGAGCTGAGTTTGGGCAAGGCGGGTCCCCCACGGCCCCGGCGTAGCGCCGATCACGGCGACCGGCTTGCCGACGAGACCCTGAGCGGGGTCGGATCGAGACAGCCAGTCGATCACGTTCTTGAGAACACCCGGAACCGATTGGTTGTACTCGGGAGTGGCGATGAGCAGGCCGTCGGCAGCCTGCATTGCCTGTCGAAGTCGTGTCACGCCGAGGGGAGGGTTTGCTTCAAGGTCCTCGTTGAATGGTGGGATGTCGGCCAGGTGCTCATAAACGGTGATGGTGGTCCCGGCCGGGGTCAGCTCTCTGCCGGCTTCGAGGAGAGAATGATTGAACGACCTCGTCCGGAGGCTTCCTGCTAAGCCGAGTAGACGAAGGGTTGGTTGTGGTTGACGGTTCATGAGCAAGCTCCTTGATATTGGGCAGGCTGCGGGCGTACCCGGACGCGCGGGTACGCACCGCGTTCAGCAACGGTGAAGGCCGCGATGAAGAATTGGACGAGTGGACCGATGCTGGCTGCGTAGACAAGCGTTCCGATGCCGACTTGACCGCCAAGCCCCCATCCGATGGCGAGCACCCCTACTTCGATGGCGGTGCGGGCCGGGCCAATCGGAAGACCCCTGGCCGCCAGGCCGGTCATGAGCCCATCTCGCGGGCCGGGACCGAGGCGAGCCCCGATGTAGAGCCCGGTGGCCAGGGCGTTGAGAAGAACGCCGCCCGCCAGGAAGCCAACCCGGGGAGCGAAGGTATTGAGGTCGGGCAGCACCGCCAGTGTGGC
>JAZGCP010000018.1:0-10532 GCA_036477035.1 Acidimicrobiia bacterium
TCTCGAGATCCGTCCCCGTTCCATGAAAGGGACCCATCCAGGTGGGCGTATCCAGCTCGTACTCGACGTGGTCGTCGGCATGGCGGGTACCGGACATGAACGTCACTGCCGAGATGATGAGCCAGGCACCGTGGCGCGAGACGACCTCCTCGGCGCCGATTCCGTTTTGCATCGTCATGAATACGGCGTCGCCCAGAAGTCCGGCCAATGGCGTCATGGCGGCATTGAGCTGGGTCGCCTTGGTGGCGAGAATCACCAGATCACAGCCGTCGGCCTGCCCCGGATCCGTGGTTGCCGTCACTTCGGCGACGAACTCCGACTTGCCGCTGATCCGCAGCCCGTGAGTGTTGAGACTGTCGGCGTGACCCTGTCTCCGCACGATCACGACGACGTCGGCGACCCTTGTCAGATGACCTGCCGTCAGGCCACCGATCGTGCCCGCCCCGACAACGGCTACGCGGTCGATCGCCACCGTCAGGCGGGCGAGACGGGTTGCGCCGCCAGCCGGCGAAACTCGTCGTCGCTGACGAGCCGGTGTTGCGAGCTCCCGAGTTGCTTGACAGCGCCGAGCAATTCCGCAAACCGCTCTTCGGGGACGTCCAGCCCCATCTCGTCTACCCGGATTCGGATGCTGTCGATACCGCTCTTCTTGCCGAGGACGATCTCTCTCCTGGCCCTGACCAGCTCGGACGAATACGGTTCCACCGCCTGCGGATCGTGGAATTGGCTGGCAACCGCTCCGCTTTCCCGCCGAAACAAGTTGGCCCCGGTCACCGGCTTGTACGGCTCGAGCCGATACCCGGAGCGCTCCTGAACGAGCTCGGCGACTTCGGTGATGTGCTCGAAGCGAAGGTTGGTCTCGACACCGTACAGAGCCTCGATCGCCAGCGCGAATTCGGCCAGGTTGGCGTTGCCGGCCCGCTCCCCCATCCCGTTGACAGTCCCGTGGATCCAGGACGCACCCGCCCGGACCGCTTCGATGGCGCACGCGGTCGCGAGCCCGAAGTCATTGTGCCCATGCCAGTGGATCGGGATGTCCGGTCCGAGCCACTCACGGCACCGGGTCACCAGAAATGCCGCGGCTTCGGGGGCAGCGATCCCGAGAGTGTCCACAACGGCGATCTCGTCGGCGCCCGCCTGGACTGCCGCCCGGTAGACCTCCTCCAGGAAGGAGAGGTCCGCCCTGGTCCCGTCCACGGCGAAGAAGCACACAGTCATCCCGGCGCTGTTGGCATGGGAGACGGCATCGACGATCCGGCCGATGATCTTCTCGCGGCTGATTCCGTATGCGGCGAGTTTCCCGTCACTCACCGGTGACTCGATGACCGTCGCCTTCACCCCCAACTCGATGAGCTGGGAGAGATCGGCGGGCACGGCCCGGGAGAATCCCCATATCTCTGCATCGAGCCCGGCCTCCATGATGAGCTCATAGGCACGCACGTCGTCGGCGGAGACCCGGGGGAATCCCGCCTCGATGCGATCCATGCCGAGCCGGTCGAGCCCGCGGGCGAGCTCCAGCTTGGCGTCGGGGTCCAAGACGACGCCCACCGTCTGCTCCCCATCGCGCAAGGTCGTGTCATAGAGCCCGACACGGCCCACCTTCTCGAACGGACCGGTGTCGACGGCCTCACCGTTGAGCGCACCCGTCCAGATCTTGCTTTGATCGATCATTTCCGAAAGTCATCCTCGTATCGGTTGAGTTTCTCATTGCCGTCTGCGGTGATCAGAAAGTTGTCCTCGAGACGCAACCCGCCGCCCTCCGGAAAATAGGTTCCCGGCTCGATCGCCAGCACCATGCCTTCCTCGATGAGACCGGGTGTCGCCCGATGCGGCCACGGGGGCTCGTGCGCCCTCGCCCCGACACCATGGGAGACGGGGTGGGAGGGTTGCAGGTACCCCGCATCGTCGATTTCGGCCCGGATCATCTCATCGAGCCCTCCCAGGGTCGCTCCGGGGCGGGCATAGGCAATGGCGCGGTCGAAGATCGTGAGCAGGTCGTCGAGCAGCTTGTCGTAACGAGGCGTGAGCTCACCGACCACCATGTTCTTGGTCAGGTCGTTCCAGTAGCCGTCCACGCAGACCCAGATCTCGAACAGGGTCGGTTCGTTGGCCACGACGACCTCGTCCTTCGTGGGGGTGAAGGTCCGAATCCCGGGCCCCGACCACACCAGTGAGAAGCCGCGGGCCATCTTGACCGTGTCCCGATATCCGATCCCAATTTGGTGGACGTACCCCTCCCACATCGCTCCCAATTCCGCGGTTTTCATCCCGGCTCGAATCTCCGGTTTCACCGCATCGAGGGCCAGGGAGGCGACCTCATTCGCCATCCGCATCCGCTCGAGTTCCTGCGAGGTCTTCGTCAGCCGTGCCCGGGTGAGCAACGGAACTGCATCGACCGGCTCGCTGACGGCGTCGATGAGGGTGGTGAAGTACTCGTAGGTGTAGACGGTGGGCTCGCCGAGCATGCGATCGGTGCTCTGGCCGCTCTGTGACAGCTCGATGCCGACCCGGCCGGTCAACCCACGCTCTCTGAGAACCTGGAGGGTCATGTCCAGCGCCCGGTTCAAGGGCGGACGGGGGTCGGCCGGGTCGTAGAACAGGAATGGCCGAACCTCGGCGTTCCACGCCATTGCCCGCGCCTCGTCTTCCTGAGGCTCGAGAACCACCAGCGTCGCCTCCCCCTTGCGGGGGAACACCGCCATGGCATACCCCTTCATTGGCCAGTAGTTGGTGAGGTACACCAAATTGTCCGGCGCCCGCACGACCAGGGCCTCGATTTCCGCCTCGGCCATCAGGGAGCGAACGCGCTCGAGTTTGATGTCGTCGACGGGATAACTCATGTTGGCGCTCACACGGGCTGGGGCGCAGGCTCTCCGTGAGCCTGTTCCCACGATATGACCGGATTTCGCAGGATCCCGATGTTCTCGATCTCACACTCCATCACGTCACCCGGCTTGAGGAAATAGTCCTCGGCGTCGGCTCGAAATGCCGCCACCCCCGAGACCGTGCCCGTCGACACGATATCGCCGGGGCTGTACCCCATCGCCGAGTAGTGGGCGATGATCTCGGGAATCGTGACAGACATCCGTCCCGAGTGCGATTGCTGGCGCGGCTCGCCGTTGACCCGGAGTTCCATGGCGAGATCCTGGGGATCGCCCACCTCATCTGGAGTCACGATCCAGGGACCGACCGGACAGAAGGTGTCGATCGCCTTGCAGAAGCTGAACACTCCAGACTTCATCTCCTCGCGCTGGATGTCGCGAGCGGTGACGTCGTTGAAGATGACGAAGCCACCGATGTAGTCCACCGCCTCATCGGGCCCGAAGTGCTTGCCGGCCTTGCCGATAACCACAGCGAGCTCGAGCTCATAGTCCAACTCCGACGTGAGGTGGTCGGGGTAGACGACCGGCTCTTCGGGACCGATGATCGCGTCGACGTTCTGGAAGAAGACGATCCAGGGTGCGATCTCGTGCGACCACCCGACCCGTTTCGACTCCTCTTCGTGCTCGCGGAAGTTGCCCGCCGTGTGGAAGAACTTCTTGGGGATGATCGGCGCTGCCAGCTTCACATCGGACAGAGCCAGTTCGGGTCCGGTGGCCGCGCGGGCCATGTCGAGCCCGGCGTCCCCCATCGCGAAGAGCTTGCGCATATCGGACACGTCCAGGGCCACCACCGCATCGTCCCGAACCACACCGGGTCGAACCGCGCCGGAAGCGTCTTCGAAGCTGGCCAGTTTCATTCCTCCACCCCGCAGAAGTCGGCTGCGGCGAGCGCGTACGAGGCGGCAATGTTTACCAGCGATTCGATTGGCACCCTCTCTCCTTCCGGCCCGGGGAGGCCACTCGCAATCGGTCCGTAGTTCAGCGACGGTACCCCATACCGGCTCAGCGTGCCCGCGTCGGATCCCCACCGCACGTAGTCGAACTCGGGAGGACCGCCGTACACTTTCTCGTGACCCCTGACGACAGACCTGACCAGTTCGTGGTCGGGTTCGATCTCTGATCCGGGGGCGGTGACGAACAGCTCTCCTTCTATGCCGTACTCGGGATAGGTGGCCGCGAGGGACCGAAGCAGTTTCCGAAACTCCCGATCGGTCTCGACCATGGAAATGGTGGGGGGCACCCGTATGTCGAGGAACAAGTCTGTCCGCTGCGGTGTCCGGCTCAGCCGCCACGGGAAGCCGCCTCGCACCGCTCCGACACCGACCAGCCCGCGCCGTCCCTGATAGGTGCTCCGCTCCTCCCACTCGGCGATCCAGGGCCGGATCGCCTCGATGACTTCCTGCATGCGAATGATCGAGTTCTCCGCCAGCCGGCCTTCGCTGAAAGCCGTGTGCTCGAACGACCCTGATGTCGAGACCCTCGCCCACGCAGATCCCCAATGACCTAGGGCGATTCTCTCTTCGGTGGGCTCTCCGAGAATGCAGGCGTCGGCGAGGACTCCGTGCACGACAAGATGGCGGGTCCCCGAGCCATAGCCACGATATTCCGGTCCGCTGAACTCGCCGCCCCATTGTGCCTTCTCGATTTCGCCACAGACCCCGGCGATCACCACGTCACCGGACAGTCGAACACCGGCGTCACCCAAGGCTCGGACCGCCTCGACGTAGCAGGCGACCGCACCTTTCATGTTCATGATGCCCAGGCCGATGATCGCACCGTCGACAACGAGCGGCTCGGGCTGGAAGCCAGGTGCGGTCAGCCACGGCTCTGCGCCCGAATATGAGGTGTCGAGGTGGCCGTTGAGCATCAGCGACGGCCCGCCTCCGGCTCCGGAAAGACGGCCCACGGCATTGGCCCTTCCCTCCTCGACATGCTGGATCGTCGAGTCGAGGCCGGCGGCTTCCAGGGCGCCCCCGAGGTACTCGGCTGCCTCCAGCTCGAGACCTGTTGGGCTTGGTATCGCCACCAGGTCGCAAGCGGTGGCCACCAGCCGGTCCCGGTCGACTGCATCGACGATTCGTTGGAGGATATCGGAGGACATTTCCTTCACTCCCTGAACCTGGGCAGGACTTCGCGGCCGAACACCTCGAGCTGCCTGTCGCGGTCGTCTCCCCAGAGCTCCAGCATGATATGGGTGCAACCGGCCTCGCGATACTCGGTGATCGCGTCGATGCAATCCTGGGGGGTACCGGCTATCGGTCTCGTCTTGTCGAGGATCTCGTCGGTTACTTCCTCTTTGGCAGCCAAGCGACCGCCCCGTTCCATCGCTTCGGCGATGGGGCGAAGCTCATCGAGGGTGAGCCCCGCCCGGTCGAGCAGAATGTCGGCCGAGCCCCGGATATTCTGAACCTTGTTGGCTAGATACATGCCTGCGATCTCCCGGGCGCCGTCCCGCCCCTTATCCCGATCATCGGGATGGATGGAGGCAACAATGGTGCAGCCAATATCGACCTCGTCCGGGTCGCGCCCGGCGCGCTCTGCGCCGGCTGCGACGTTCTGCTTCGCGTATCGGACAAAACCCGGTGTGGTGATGCTCGCCGTCAGCAAGCCGTCGGCGATCGCCCCGGCCGTCTGCTGCATCCGGGGACCTGTCCCGGCCATATAGATCGGCACCGGGTCTCGGGGTGCGTCCGTATCGGGCGTCATCTCCGGGATCCGGGCAGTGAACACCTTCCCAACATAATCCACGGCTTCCCCGGCGAGGATGGCTCGCACGATCTCGATGCTCTCGACGATCGATGTTCGGGGAAGGTGGGGATCTCCTATTTCGCGCATGAAGATCTTCGACGCTCCAAAGCCCAGATAGAAGCGGCCGGGACCGGCCGCTTCCTGAGTAACCCGCGCCTCCATGGCCACCTGGATCGGATGACGGGTATAAGGCGAGATGATGCCCCAGCCGACCGCGATCCTGCTGGTTCGATCTGCGATCAGAGCCGACAGGGCGGTTGCCGAACGGGCCTCCATCGAGTGCTTGCGCCACCAGGGATATGCCTCGGCAAGCCAGATCGTATCGAACCCGGCCTCGTCCATCGTCGAGGCGTGCCCGAGGATCTCCCTGAGCGGCTCCATCGTGAGCTGCATCACCCCTATGCGAAACGGGACAGTCAATGCCGGTTCCCCGGCTGACAGCCAAACGGGTCAAGACAGGGCTTCATCACCAACTCTTCGAGTCGGAATGGCCTATTCGTCGGCAGCGAGGTCTCCCCACGCGTTGTCGATCACGAAGCGCCACGACCCGTCCTCCTGGCGCCGGACCAGTTCGGCCGTCACCGAGCCCATTTCGACGGGATTTCCGTCGGGATCAATTCCAGTCAGCGACCAGCGATTGGCCAGGTATGCCAGGTCGCCGACTACGACACTCGCTTTCGTGTCCAGCTTGATGGTTCCCTTCAGATCCAGAAAACCCTGGAGGGCCGGGCCTATCTCATCGAGGCCGTGAACCACCACACCCGGCTCCGGAATCAGCGCCGCGTCCGGTTCGTACAACGCGAGCAGTCCATCGAGGTCCCCGGCATTGAAGGCCTCTTCGAATTGGCGATGGATCTGTTCGGGATTCGTCGACACGAGACACCTCTCTCTTTCGTCCTCATCGCAAACCTAGTGGAACCGCCGTCATGCTATCGGGGCGAGGGTCGTGAGACCGACACACGGCCGGCTGCGCCCGGGCGCGGATCCTAAGGTGGGCGCCGAGCCACGGGAGACGTTGAGCCGATCGATTACAGACAGCTGGGTCAAACCGGTGTGCGTGTGTCCGCCTTCGGGATGGGTTGTGGCAACTTCGGCGGCGTCGGAAGCGCCCCGGAGTTCTTTGGCATGGGTGAATCCGAGAAGGACGCCTTCGAACTGCTCGACCGTGCCGTCGATCTCGGTATCAATTTCCTGGACACCGCCGATGCATACGGAGGCGGCAGGAGCGAGACCACAATCGGGAAGTGGCTCAAGACCAAAGATCTCTCAATCCGCGACCAACTGCTCATCAGCTCGAAGGTGGGCAACCCGGTGGGTGATGATCCCAACGACCGGGGTCTCTCCCGACGTCACATCCTGCGCCAGATCGATGCCAGTCTGAAGCGGCTAGGGGTAGAACACCTCGACATGTACCTCGTCCACGAGCCGGATCCGACCACGACGCTCGAGGAGACGATGGCAGCGTTGGATGAAGTCGTCCGTTCCGGAAAGGTCCGCTACATCGGAGTCTCCAACCATCCGGTCTCGGAGGTGACGAAGTCCCTGTCGATCAGCGCCGTCAACGGTCTTCACAAATTCGGCTGGGTGCAGAACTCCTTCAATCTGATCGATCAGCGAGATCAGACCGACATGCTGTCGCTCTGTCGGGACCAGAGACTCGGATTCACTCCCTATAGCCCACTGTGTGGGGGCTTGTTGACCGGAAAATACCAATTTCGGGCCGACTACCCGGCAGGTTCTCGGATGACCTTGCGCCCCGAGCCTTATCTACGATTCTGGAACGAAGCCACCTTTCTTCGCGTCGAGCGATTGTCGCGGCAGGCATCTGACCTGGGCGTGAGCACGGCTGGTCTGGCCCTGGCATGGCTCAGGCACCACCCCGACATCTCGGCGTCGATCGTCGGCCCCCGGCGTCTCGAGCACTTCGTACCGATCGAGGAGGCTATGCGACTGGAGCTCAGACCATCGGAGTGGGAGGCCGTCGGCCAGCCGTTCTCGAGACAGGAGGACACATAATCGACACCCTCGTCGTCAAACAGGGGATGGTCCGAGGCCTGCTCCCGAGCGGCGTCGGAGAGAGGCTGGAGCTGGGAGGCGAACGACATGCTTGAGCCGACACCACTCGACGACATCGAGGCCGCCCGGGAGAGAATCTCCGAATCCGCATTGCGCACACCACTGGTCCGGCTCAACGTCGATGACTCCCCCGCCGAGATCTATTTGAAACTGGAGAATCTCCAACCGATCGGGTCCTTCAAGATTCGTGGAGCGACCAACGCCATGGCCCTGGCCGGTCCGGAGGCGCTGCGCGACGGGGTCTACACGGCCAGTGCGGGGAACATGGGCCAGGGCGTCGGCTGGGCCGCCCGCAAGCTCGGCATTCCGTTCTCCGTTGTGGTCCCGGACCATGCTCCCGACACCAAGCTGGCCGCGATCGAGCGTCTCGGCGGAAGAATCATCAAGGTCACGTTCGAGGAGTGGTGGCAGGTGGTCGTCAGTCACCAATTCCCGGCTCTGTCGGGCTGGTTCATTCATCCCGTGAGCGACCCGGCGGTGATCGCCGGCCATGCCACCATCGGACTGGAGCTTCTCGAAGATCTCCCCGATGTGGATGCCGTGGTCGTCCCATATGGAGGCGGTGGACTCAGCAGCGGGATTGCATCGGCGGTCAAGGCGCTCCGCCCTGAGCTGCCGGTCTATGGCGCCGAGGTGGCCACCGCGGCACCCCTCGCGGCTGCGTTCGAAGCAGGTGAGCCCACGGAAGTGGAATACCAGGCGAGCTTCGTCGACGGCATCGGGTCGAGCAGGGTCCTCGAGGAGATGTGGCCGCTCGTGAGCCATCTCCTTGCGGGCTCACTCGTCGCCGAGCTGGACACCGTCGAAGATACGGTCCGCCTTCTCCTCGAACGGAACCGGATCGTCACCGAAGGGGCAGGGGCGACATCGGTAGCCGTAGCACTGCAAGGAGCGGCCGGCACCGGCAAGGTTGTCTGCATAGTTTCCGGCGGCAACATCGACAGGCACACGCTCTCCCGGATTCTTTCGAAGCCCTCGTGACGCGGGTAATCCGCGTCCGCCCCGCGATTGTGTCAGAATCCAGCGTTCTCACGAGGTCGCGAGGTCCACAGAGAAAGGATGGGAAGGAGACGCATGGTCGGCTACGCCGTAAAAGAGCGAGATGTTGAAGCCGTTCGAGATCCGAGCGACACGGCTTCGGTGCGTGTCACCATCGACGACTCGCTGGGCGCGGAGAACCTGATCCAGCGGGTCATCCGCTTCGAGCAGGGCCGATCCCTCCCCCGCACGGCAAAGGGAAGAGACGAGGTGGCGTATGTGGTTTCGGGAAATGGCACCCTGCATCTCGAAGAAGCCCTGTTCCCTCTCGAGCCCGACATGGGCTTCTACGTGCGCGCCGGCGAGCATTACCGCATCGAGAACGAACAAGACGATGACATCGTCGTGGTATCGGTTACCGCACCTGAGCCAGGCGACGATGAGGTTCTGACGCAACGCAAGGTCACGGTGAGGGTGGCCGACCAGCCCGTCCTGCCTGCCGGCAAGGACCGGGAATTCCGCTTCGTGATCAACCCGGATGCGGGCTGCAAGGATGTCACCCAATTCGTCGGCCTCATTCCGCCGGGAAGGGCTCCCACCCACCACCATCTCTACGACGAGGTCATCTACGTGCTCGGCGGAGAGGGAGTGCTTCATGTCGAGGGTCACGCCGACACTCGCATCACCGCCGGCACTTGCATCTATCTTCCTCCCCCGACCCAGCACTGTCTGGAAAACACCGGAACAGAGCCGTTGCGTGTCCTCGGCGTGTTCCACCCCGCCGGGGACGCTTCCGAAGCGTACGAAAACGAGTAGAAAACGAAAAACCGAAAGGACGAGAGTGATGAAGAACCGAAAATTTGGCGTGAGGACTGTGATGCTGATCGCAGTTCTCGCCCTGGTAGCCGCTGCCTGCGGCGACGACGACGTCGTCGATACCACGGAGGCTGAAACGACCACCACGGCCGCTGCGGCACCGACTACGGCCGCACCCCCGACCACAGCCGCCGCAGCCACCACCACGGAGGCTCCAATGGTTGTCTGTGCTGCAACGATCGGCTCGATCCTGCCGATCACCGGACCGGTGGCGTTCATCGGCGAAGTCCAGCGCAACTGGTCGCAGTACGCGGTGGACGTCTACAACGAGGAGCACGGCACCTCGTATGAGTTCGTCGAGGGTGACAACATGTTCGACGTCGCCCAGTCCTCGGTACTGGCGGCTCAGATCATCGACGACGAGAACATCTTGGCAGTGGTGGGCCCGGCCGGCAGTGACCAGGTCGATGCCGCCGGTGCTGCATTCGACCAGGGTGACCCGACACTTGCCTACATAAGCCCGTCGTCGACCCGGGTCGGAATCACCGAAAAGTACGCCGGATTGTTCCGGACCGTCCCAACAGATGATGACCAGGGCCCCACCACGGCCGCTTTCATGATCGACACCGGGGCCGGCAAGGTGTTCATCATCGACGACCAGTCCTCCTATTCCACAGGCTTGGCGGACATCGCTGCCGCAGCGCTCGAAGATGGAGGCGTCGAGGTGATCCGCGAGTCGGTGGCTCAGGACGTGACCGACTTCTCCGCGCTGGTGGGCACCATCCCCGACGACACGGACTGGGTCTACCTGCCATGGCAGGTGGCGGCCAACGGTCAGATCCTCGGAAACCAGTTGGTGGAGCAAGGCAAGGACATTCCGATCTTCGGTTCCGACGGCATGGACTCCGGTGACTTCACCATCGAAGGCTCGGTGATCGCGGCCTTCGCGCCCGACATCGCCTTTGTCGATGAAGCCGTTGACCTGCTCGCGGGTTTCCTGGATGAATACCCCGAAACCAATACCTTCGGACC
>JAZGCP010000180.1:0-2786 GCA_036477035.1 Acidimicrobiia bacterium
TCCGAGCGATCGACCCAACGTGCCCAGTCGCTCGGAAGCGTGCTGCGCTCCATCGCCTCGCTGGTGATCTACTCGATGGCGGCAATCATCGTCCTCGCCGAATTCGGCGTCAGCCTCGGACCTCTGGTCGCCGGAGCCGGGATCATTGGAGTCGCCATCGGTTTCGGTGCCCAAACCCTCGTCAAGGACTTCCTGAGTGGGATCTTCATGCTCATCGAAGACCAATACGGCGTCGGCGACGTCATCGACGTCGGCGATGCCACCGGAGTGGTCGAACAGGTAAACCTCCGCACCACCCAAATCCGAGACGTGAATGGGACCGTTTGGTTCATTCCCAACGGCGAGATCCGCCGGATCGGAAACAAATCGCAGCAATGGGCTCGCACGGTTCTCGATGTCGAGGTCTCCTACGACACCAACATCGAGCACGCCTCACGGCTCATCAAGCAGGTCGCCGACGACCTGTGGCACGAAAGGCTGGAGCATGCCACGGTTCTCGAAGAACCCGAGATCTGGGGTGTGCAGGAACTGGGTGCCTCTGCGATCGCGATCCGGGTCGTCCTCAAGGTCGAACCGGGCGAGCAGTGGGCGACCGGACGCGAGATGCGGCGCCGCCTGAAGGAGAAGTTTGATGCCGAGGGTGTCGAAATCCCCTTCCCGCAACGCACCGTGTGGTTGCACCAGGCAGGGTCGGTAGCGACCCCCCAGCCCGCAGCAGACCAATCGGACCCGACGGCGTCCTCCGGCACGACACCCGAAGGCACCTGACCGAATCGCAGGCTGCGATCCCATGGCTCTTCGCGCTCTGGCTCCATCGTTCGAGTCCTATCCGCCCTCGAACGCCTCCGCACGGTCGTGCCGCCCTGCGGGCGGCGCTCTGTTCTACGGCTCATCGCTGTGTGGCCCGGGGCCCCTGCCCCAGGCCACCGAGTCCGCGCCTATCCGCGCGGCCTCTTAGGAGGGCGCGCTAATGAGTGCCGGCCTCCGACCGATGACGGTCTCCACCAGATTCAACGGCTGGACCTCGCCGGCTGCTACCAACCCGGCCAGAGCAACCGCGTCGAACTCGTCATATTCGTTGAAGGCCTCCGAACTCATATCGGCACACCATCGGCGCCACCGGCCGAGGCGGGTGATGGCAACGAAGGTCTAGATTCAACACCGTGGAGATCCCAACCCAGCCGGCGCGCTCACACCGCATCTTCGGAAACCGCACCCTCAACATGCGATCGATCAAGGCCATCGGCTACGACATGGATTACACGCTCATCCACTACAACGTGGAAGAGTGGGAACGAACCGCCTTCGATTACGCCAGGGATCGCCTCGGAGCAGCCGGGTGGCCGGTGGCGGGCCTCGAGTTCGATCCTGCCGGCGTGATCCGCGGTCTCACCATCGATGCCGAACTCGGCAACCTCGTGAAGCCGACCCGGTTCGGGTATGTCATCAGGGGAGCCCACGGAACCAGGCGCCTCGACTACGACGAACTTCGCGCCGCATACGAGGGAACCTTCGTCGATCTCGGAGAAGACCGTTGGGTGTTCCTCAACACGCTCTTTTCTCTGAGCGAGGCGTCGCTGTTCGCACAGCTGGTCGAAAGACTCGACCGCAACGAGCTGCCGGGACGAATGTCCTACTCCGACCTGTACGAGGCGGTGCGCGCCACCCTGGACGAGGCTCACATGCCGGGGAGGCTCAAGGAGAAGATCCTGGCCGACCCCGGTCGATTCGTCGTCCAGGAACCCGACACAGTGATGACGCTGCGCGACCAACTCGAAGCCGGGAAGCGACTGCTGCTGATCACGAATTCGGAGTGGGAGTACACGAGCCGGACCATGGAGTATGCATTCGACCCGCACCTCCCCACCGGGATGAGCTGGCGCGACCTGTTCGAGGCGGTGATCGTCTCTGCCGACAAGCCGGCGTTCTTCACCGCCAGCCGGCCCCTCTACCGGATCGTCGATGAGGACAGTGGCTTCCTTCGTCCCCACATGGGTCCCCTCGATCCCGGCGGGGTATTCGTTGGCGGGTGTGCTCCCGACCTGGAGAACCACCTAGGCATTCACGGCGACGAGATCCTGTACGTAGGTGATCATCTTTTCTCCGACGTGTCGGTGTCGAAGGCTCTGCTGCGCTGGCGCACGGCTCTCATTATTCGGGAGCTCGAGTCCGAAATCGAGGCGGCGGACCGCTTTGCCGATGACGAGGCGGTGCTGACGGAGCTGATGGATCGCAAGACCGATCTGGAGCGAGCCCTGGCTGCTGCCCGACTCGACCAGCTCCGCCAGCGGTCCGGACACGCCGAACCTATGGGCGGTCCCACCCCACCTGCGGAGCGAATCGCCGAACTGCGGGAGGCCCTGACCGCAATCGACGAGGAGATCGCACCTCTCGCCCAGGCCTCCGGCCGTCAACGCAATGAAGCATGGGGACCGCTGATGCGGTCGGGTAACGACAAGAGCCTGTTCGCACGCCAGGTGGAGCGGTACGCCGACGTATATACGTCTCGAGTATCGAATTTCCTAGAAGCGACGCCATATGCCTACCTCCGAGCAGCCAGAGGCTCACTGCCCCACGACACATGAGCGTTGTCCAGATGAATGTCAGCCACCCGACGATGTGGTCACGAAACCGCAGTCGGGATCGTTGTGGTGTCTACATGATGAATTTTCGCCGCAGCTTCGCCCTGCTCGCCGCCCTCGCCATCGTCGCGGTTGCCTGCACCAGTGGCGCATCGAATGACCCCACCACATCTACGACCGACTCCAGCGGCGACCCGACGACCA
>JAZGCP010000181.1:0-4223 GCA_036477035.1 Acidimicrobiia bacterium
CTCGCTGGCCGAGTATGTGAATGAACAGTTCGATCCGGGGCTTTCCTGGCGAGACCTGGAATGGCTGCGGTCGGTGTGGCATGGTCCGATTGTCATCAAGGGGATCCAATCGGTCGCGGACGCCGTCGATGCGGCGGCCGAAGGCGTCGATGCGATCGTTGTCTCCAATCACGGGGGCCGCCAGTTGGATTCTGCGCCGGCGACGCTGGAGCTGATTCCCTCGATAGCAGATGCGGTCGGAGATCGGCTGGAGGTCATCGTGGATGGCGGGATCCGACGGGGAGCCGACATCGTCATGGCATTGGCGCTGGGGGCGCGCGCCACGATGGCGGGTCGGGCGTATCTGTACGGGCTAGCCGCCGGCGGTGAACTGGGGGTCACTCAGGTCCTCGAGACGCTGGACGCCGCGGTGAGGCGAACCATGACGCTGGTGGGAGCCGCCACGGTCGCCGACCTCACCCGGGAGCACGTGTCGTTCAGAGCAACGAGCTAGATGCTCGCTCCTGACCTCAGAGCGTCCCGCCCCACAGGCTGAGCGAGGTGCAGTCGTCGGGCTCCCGGATCAGCGGATCGCCGATCAGTTCTTGGATGCGGACTTCGAGTGCCCACACGGTGGTACCCGAGTTGAGGTGGCCTCCCACGGCCTTGCCGTTTGATCCGGCGAAGGCGGCGTGGGTGTGGACGAATGGTGCTCCGTCGAGCAGCGACACGTTGCCGACTCCTGCCAGTACCTCGAGATGTTCATCGAGATCGAAATCGCGGTAGACCCGCTCGTCCTGGTCGTAGTAGCGCAGCGATGCTCGCGACACCGCGCCGAGGTAGGTGAGCCAGGCCGCCTGGATGCCTGCTCCGGTCACGTACTCAGTGATGCCGTCCAGCAGGTCTTCGCCGGTGTTGAGCCGGACCAGGTGGATCGCACCGGGTTCCATGAGGTAGGAGATCACTTTGCTGCCTTTACGATCGCTCGCGCTCGCATCGGATCCACCCGATTGGTGGTGACTCCGTCGATCTTGGTGGCGGTGCCGACGATCACCCCGGCGCACACGGTGAGGATTTCGGCCACCGTCTCGTCGGTCACGCCCGATCCTGCGTAGAGGGGTGCTTCGGGGACGGCTAGATGAACCGCGTCCAGATCGCCGCGATCGAGGGCTTGTCCGGTGCCGGCACCACTGACAACGATCCCGTCGGCGCCGGCCCGCTCCCACAGATCGGCTGCGGCCTGCTCCAGGGTGAGCCCCGGTGGGGGAGCGGCGTGTTTGACCATCACATCCGCCAGGATCGCAACCTCGGGAGCGAGTGCAGCCTTGAGCCGTGATACCTCAGCGGCTCGGCCGATGATCGGGCCCTGATCGGTCGACATCGAGCCCGACAGGACATTGATCCGAATGAAGGCCGCTCCGGTGGCTGCGGCGACTGCCAGCGCACCGAGGCCGTCGTTGCGCAGGACGTTTACGCCGAACGGCACTTCGATCTCGGCGGCGATGGCGGCGATCGCCCTGGTCATCGCTGCGATGGTGGCCTTGGGTACGTCGTCGGCGAAGAACGGAGCGTCGCCGAAATTTTCGATCATCAAAGCGTCGAACCCGGCATCCACCAGATCGAGGGCATCCGAGACCGCGCGGTCGATGACTTCATCCAGCGGGACAGAACGCGCCGACCCCGGGAGCGGTCCGAGATGGACCATGCCGATGAGGCCGGAGATCATGGCCTGATGTCGGCGTTACGCAGGGCGGCTTCGGCAAGCTCGCCCGTAGCGCTGAGACTCTCGGTGTCGGCGGCCTCCATGAAGCCGACCACGACGCGACACCAGTCTGAAGCCTGGCCCCGGATGATGTGCTCCGCATCTTCGGGTCCGAACACCCAGCGTTCATAACCCGGACCTACCAATTCCACCCTGACCACTTCGGGGTACTCGTCACCGGCCTTGGCGAAGGCGTTGGGGAGGGTGGCCCAACCGAGCCAGGCGATGTGGCGAAGGCGCGGGGTATCGATGATCTCTTTGTCGAGCGCGGTGAGTATTTCAAGGCCGTGGGCCCAGGTGTCGGCGAGCCGCATGGTGGCGAAGGTCTGGGCCGAGACGTTGCCATTGAGCCACTGGATGCGGTCGTTCTCTCCGAGGCGGCTCAACGCGTCGACCACGTCTGCTCGGGCGAAGCGCCACTGCTCGATGACCTCCTGCGGGCGCTTGGTCTTGGCGTTGTCGACGCCAGCCTGTTCGAAATTCTCCACGGAACCGTGTTCGTCCAGGGTCTTCCTGGGAACGATCTCGTCGGTGAGGACCCCGGCGATGTGCCGTTCCGCCCACCAGAGGTAGGCGATGGTGTCCTGCGCGGTCCATCCACGTTCGCCGACCTTCTTCTTCCAATCGCGATCCGGAGCGCGCTGCAGCGATTGGTCGAGCCCCTGTTGTTCGGCGACTAGGTCGGCCAGGATTCCTCTCATGAGGCCATAAGGCTACTCGCTGGTCGGGTCGCCTTCTTCGGCGGCAAATCCGTTGATCGTGTCGATCATTTGGCGGAGACGTCCCAGGCTTCGACGGTTGAAGTGGAGCTCCAAGCGCGGCAAGTCGGGATGGTCTCCCGAAGTCACTTCGGCTTCGGTGGCGTCGATGGACTTGATGATCCCCGAGGCGAGGATGTCGCCGAACTCATCGTTGAGCTCCTGCAGTTGATGGTTGGTTGGTTGCCGTTTGAGCCTCAGTACCAACCGATCTCCGACGAACCGTTGCGAGTGATAGTTGTCGTAGAAGTCACAGACCTCGTCTGCGGCTTCCGCAGCCGACTGGGTGTGGGTGAAGAGTGACAGGTCGTCCGGGCCGATCATTCCCTGCTCCATGAGGGTGCCGGTAACAAAGTCGAGCCACCCCTTCCAGTAAGAGCTGCCGGGCGCTTCGACCAGCACGATCGGACTGACCGGGCTCTTGCCGGTTTGGATGAGCGTGAGCAGCTCGTACGTCTCGTCCATGGTGCCGAACCCGCCGGGAAACAGGGCGAAGGCGTTCGACTCTTTCATGAACATGAGTTTGCGGGTGAAGAAGTACTTGAAGTTGATGAGGCGGCTCTCGTGGATGTACGGGTTGGCCTCCGCTTCGAATGGAAGCCGGATGTTCACTCCGAAGGAGTCATCGGCTCCGGCGCCAAGGTTGGCGGCCTCCATGATTCCAGGCCCGGCTCCGGTAACCACCATCCAGCCGCGGTCGTCGGTCATCTGCGATGCAAAATCTGCCGCCATCCGGTAGTTCGGCTGATCGGGCTGAGTACGCGCCGAGCCGAACACGGTCACCTTCGGCACGTCCCGGTAGTTCCGGAAGACGAGAAACGAGTAACGCATCTCTTTCACCGCGCTGTTGACCAGCTTCAGGTCGCCGCGGTCGGCGTCGTCCCGATGGAGTTTGAGGGCGCTCACCATGAGTTCGGCGACGAGGTCGGCTCCGTTTTGGGCCTGGCCGCCCGTCTGAGCGGCGACGGCATCGTTGGCCAGCTGGCGGATGCGTGCATCCAGCTCCGGATCGCCGGTCTCATATGGTTTCATCGCTGCTCTCCTGGCTGTAGAAGGCTACGGGGTGTCGTATCTAGAGTCGCCCCGTGGCTCATGTCATCTGGGATTGGAACGGCACTCTGCTCGACGATCTTCCCATCGTTGTCGAAGCGGTCAATGCTTGTCTTAGGTCGCAGGGTGCCCGTCCCATTGATGCGGAGACGTATCGAAGCAGATTCGTACGTCCGCTCAATGGATTCTACGAGGGGTTGCTGGGCCGCTCGGTCGATGACGATTTCTTGCTCGAACTCGATCATGTCTTTCAGGACGCCTACTGGGACGGCTTCGATGACGCTGATCTCAACTCTGAGGCGGAGGAGGCGATCCAATACCTGGTTTCCGCCGGTGCGACACAGTCGATCGCCTCGATGCTGTGGCACGACATGCTGGTACCCACGGTTCGCGGATTCGGCCTCGACGAGTTCATGCTTGCCCTCGACGGAAACCGGGGAACGGTCGGCGAGTCGAAGGATCAGCACATGGTCCATCACGTCGAGCGGTTACGACGGATGTACCCGGACCTGGGAGCGCAGACGATGACCGTCATCGGCGACCTGGTCGACGACGCCGGGGCGGCGCGGGCAGCCGACTTGGGTTGCGTCCTATACGACGGCGGAAGCCAGCCGCGCAAGTTGCTGGAACGCCAAGGGGTACCGGTAGTGGATTCCCTGTTGGAGGCGGCTTCT